>CACXCV010000204.1 GCA_902766215.1 Oscillospiraceae bacterium | reverse complement strand
GTCAAAGGCCAGGCTGGTCTTGCCCGAGCCGGACAGGCCTGTCAGCACCACCAGCTTGTCCCGCGGCAGCTCGACGTCAATGTTTTTCAGGTTGTTTTCCCGTGCGCCCTTGACGGAAATACAGTTTTTCATACGCAAGGCCCTCTGCTTTCTGCCAGGCCGCGCTGCGCGCCATGGCAGGATTTATATTGTAACAGGATATAAAAACAGATTTTGGTGTCCAGTCTGTCTATTTTACCACATGGCAATGTTCTTTGCAAGAGGAAATGCAGTGCAATCTGCGGTGCTGCCGGGCAGTGCGGGCTTGCTTTTTGCGCGCGGTGTGATATGATCAGAGCAGATTCAACACGAAAGGCGGCATCAACATGAAGCAACCCATTATGGACAGCCTGCGCTTCCCCGGCGGAAAAACGCGGGCGCTGACCTTCAGCTATGACGACGGCGTGCTGCAGGACCGGCGGTTGGTGGGCATTCTCAACGACTGCGGCCTGAGGGGCACCTTTAATATTGGCTCCGGCGTGCTGGGCTATGTGGACCCCACCGGCCTGATGACCAAGCTGCAGCCGGAGGAGATTGCCCCGCTCTATGCCGGGCACGAGATTGCCTCCCATGGGCTGTATCACTCGGCGCCCACAGCGCTGGGCGGCCCGGCGGCCCTGTATGAGATTATCGAAGACCGCCGCCGGCTGGAGGAACTGAGCGGCGGGATCGTCCGCGGCTTTGCCTACCCCTATGGCGCGTATGACGCTTCGGTCAAGCAGCTGCTGGCTGCCGCCGGCATGGCCTATGCCCGCGTGGTGCCCTCCAGCGGGAACTTTGCTCTGCCGACCGACTTTCTGGAGTGGATGCCCACGGCGCATCACAACGACGAAAAGCTGATGGACCTGGCCAAAGCCTTCTGCGGGGAGCAGCGCTTCCCGCATCCGGCGCTGTTTTACCTCTGGGGCCACAGCTATGAGTTTGACCAGTTTGACAACTGGCACGTCATCGAGGAATTCGCCGACTATGTGGCGCAGTTTGACCAGACGGTCTGGTTTGCCACCAACATCGAGATTCACGACTATATCCAGGCCTATCGTCAGCTGATCTACTCGGCCGACGCCGGCATGATTTATAACCCCACCGCCACACCCCTTTGGATGGCCCGCGGCCGCGATACGTTTGAGCTGGCTCCGGGCGCGACGGTGCGTCTGGCATAAGCGCCCCCGATACAGCCGCAGCCCCCGGAGAGGATGTCTCCGGGGGCTGATTTTTTCTGGGGTTCAGCCGGCGGCGCCCACAGGGGCGGCAGGCTCCGGCTGCTCGACGCGGGTGATGCTGGCGCCCAGGCCGCGCAGCTTGTCGATGATGTTTTCGTATCCGCGCTCGATGTGGTGCACGTCCTCCACCACGGTCACACCCTGGGCCGCCAGACCGGCGATGACCATTGCCGCGCCCGCACGCAGGTCGCAGGCTTTTACCGGTGCGCCGGCCAGCATGTCGATCCCCTCGACCACGCAGACCTTGCCGTCCACCTGGGCCTGTGCGCCCATGCGGTGCAGCTCGGCCACATAGCGGAAGCGGTGATCATACACACCCTCGGTGATGATGCTGGTGCCCTGCGCCAACGACATGCACACGGCAATCTGCGGCTGCATATCGGTGGGAAAGCCCGGATAGGGCATCGTCTTCACATTGGTGCGGCGCAGCCTGGCCGGCGCGTCCACCCGCACCGCGTCGTCAAACTCGGTGATCCGGCAGCCCATCTCCCGCAGCTTGGCGGTAATGCAGTCCAGATGCTTGGGGATGACGTTTTCCACCGTGACCGAGCCGCCGGTGGCCGCCGCCGCCATCAGATAGGTGCCGGCCTCGATCTGGTCGGGAATGATGGAATAGAAGCCGCCGCGCAGCCGGCTCACGCCGCGCACCTTGATCACGTCGGTACCTGCGCCGCTGACCCGCGCGCCCATGGAGTTGAGAAAGTTGGCCAGATCGACCACATGCGGCTCCTTGGCGGCGTTTTCGATGATGGTCACGCCGTCGGCCAGCACCGCGGCGATCATGGTGTTGATGGTTGCGCCCACGGACTCCATGTCCAGATAGACGCCGCTGCCGGTCAGGCGCTGCTCGGCCCGGGCCACAATCTCGCCGCCGATGATCTCTACATGAGCGCCCAGCGCCTCCCAGCCCTTGATGTGCTGGTCGATGGGCCGTGAACCAAAGTCGCAGCCGCCGGGCATGGCAACCTCTGCCTGGCCAAAGCGGCCCAGCAGCGCGCCGATGAGATAATAGCTGGCGCGAAGCTTCCGCGCCTGGTCAAAGGGGGCCTTGGTCTGCCGCACATGGCTGCAGTCAAACTCCCACGTTGAGCCGGACACCCGCTGAACCTGCGCGCCCATGGCGACCAGCATGTCGATCAGGTCATGCACATCGGAAATGTCCGGAATGTTCTCCACACGGCACTTGCCGTCGATCAGCAGCGCTGCCGGGATGATCGCAACCGCCGCATTTTTTGCACCGCTGATGGTGACTGTTCCGTTCAGCGGAGTGCCGCCGCGCACGATATATTGAGTCATTACCGCACCTCTTTTGTATCTGCAGTTCCACAGCAGCAGTATTCCCCTGCTCTGGTTTACATAATAGTGACATTATTAACCATGCACAGTATAGCACGCAAAGCGGTGCTTGTAAAGGGAAAATATTGCTGTTTGTCATTAAAATGTTACTACCCCGGGGGAAAGGACTACATTTTGTAATCGATGGATTGCTATTCCACCAGATATACCTCGCGGGTCAGTCCGTCCACCTCATACACGGCAGTGTCGGTCTGAATGCGCCACACGGGGCGCAGCTGCAGCGATGCGGCGCTTTCTGCGGGGACATAACCCTGCTCCAGCCCGGTGATGGCCTCACCCACCCAGCCCAGCGCATCGCGCTGGGCCAGAAAGGCCACCAGCGCGTCAGCGGCCGAGCAGGCGCTGTCAAGACTGATGCGCAGGGGTGTGCTCTCATAAAAGAGAAAGCAGCCCTCCATGCTGTCAATGCGGCCGTCCTCCAAGGTGAGCCGCAGGGGGGAGAGCAGCTTTGTCCCGGCAACC
>CACXCV010000203.1 GCA_902766215.1 Oscillospiraceae bacterium | reverse complement strand
CGCCGGCGGCAGCGCGGCGCTGTCGCCGGACACGGCAGAGCTGCTGCGGCAGTCGCTGGCGCTGTGCCGGCTGACGGATGGCGCGCTGGACGTCACCATCGGCCCGGTGGCGGCGCTGTGGGGCTTTTCCACCGGGGACTATCGCCTGCCGCAGGCGGATGCACTGGCAGCCGCGCTGCGCTGCGTGGATTATCGCGCCGTGTCCTGGCAGGGCGACACGTTTACCCTGCCCCAGGGCGGGGCGGTGACGCTGGGCGCCGTGGCCAAGGGCTATGCGGCGGATGTGCTCTGCCGGCAGCTGCGGCAGGCGGGGGTGGAATCTGCCGTTCTCAACCTGGGCGGCAACGTGCAGACCCTGGGAACCAAGCCCGGCGGCGGCGACTGGCAGATTGCCATCCGCGACCCGGCAAACGAGAGTGCGATGCTGGGCACGCTGTGGATTTCCGGCAGCGCGGCCGTGGTGACCTCCGGGGGCTATCAGCGCCGGTTCGAGGAGGGCGGCACGGTGTATCACCACATCCTTGACCCGGCCACGGGCTATCCGGCCCGCAGCGGCCTGACCAGCGTGACCATCGTCGCCGGCAGCGGCCTGTATGCCGACGCGCTGAGCACGGCGGTGTATGTCATGGGCAAGGACGCGGCGCTGGCGCTCTGGCGGCAGCAGAGCGACTTTGATATGGTGCTGGTAGACGACGGCGGCCGCGTATATCAGACCGGCGGCCTGCGCCTGACCGGGGTCGAGGCGGAGGTGCTTTCATGAGCGCGCGCCGCTGGGCCGCGCTGTTTCTGGCGCTGGCGGCGGTGCTGGCAGGGCTGAGCGTCTGGCTGCTGCGCCCGGCGGAGGCCGGCGCGGCGCAGGTGTGGCTGGATGGACAGCAGATTGCCGTCCTGCCCCTGACGGAGGATACCGAGCTGCTGGTCGAGCTGCCCGGGGGCGGCTATAACCGCATTGTGGTTTCCAGCGGCTGTGTGGCCGTGGCCGAGGCCGACTGCCCCGACGGGATCTGCGTGGCACGCGGCCCGGTGCGGGGCGGCGCGCCGGTGGTGTGCCTGCCGCACCGGCTGGTCATCACATTCTCCGGCGATGCGCTGGACAGCGTGGCCGGATGAACGGAGGAGCGCCCATATGAAACCTAACCGCCTGACCCGCCTGGCCCTGCTCACGGCTGTGGCGCTGATCATGTTTGTCGTCGAGCAGCAGCTGCCGCCGCTGGCGCCCATCCCGGGCATCAAGCTGGGCCTGGCCAATGCGGTGACGCTGTATGTGCTGCGCACCGGCCGGGCGCGCGACGCCGCGCTGGTGCTGGCAGCGCGGATTATTCTGGGCAACCTGGTCTGCGGCACCGTGGCGGCCATGTTCTATGCCGCTGGGGGCGGGCTGTGCGCCTTTGCCGTGATGGCGCTGCTGCGCCAGGCTGTCCCCCAGACCTGGGTGCTGGGTGTGCTGGGGGCGCTGGGGCACAGCCTGGGCCAGATGGCCGTGGCTGTGGCCATCACTGACACGCCGGCGCTGCTGGTGTGGCTGCCGGTGATGCTGCTGGCCTCCATGGCGGCCGGGGCATTTACCGGCCTGTGCGTCACGGCGCTGCTGCGCCGGCTGAGACAATGAACACCGCGCCGCCCCGGGGGGCGGCGCGGTGTTGTTTTTTGGCGGGATTATCGCTGAATCTGCTTTGCCGCGTAGTTGTATGCCTCTTTATAGTCCTCCATCTCGCGGTAGCACTGCTCCAGCATGGCATACAGCGGCGCCATGGCGTCCTCGCTGCTGCCGGCGGTAACGGCCAGCTGCTCGGCCCGGCGCAGCTGCTGCGCGGCCCGCGGATAGTCGCTCTGCTGCATGGACAGCTCGCCCTGCATGCGCAGACAGTCGGGGTCCTGACCCGAGGGGCCATCCAGCTGCGCCAGCTCGGCGGAAGCCGGCTGCGTCTGACCGGCGGCCAGATAGTGCTGCGCCATGGTCAGGTGGTACAGCCGGTCCAGCCCCATCGAGGACCGCGCCGTGTGATATGCTTCCATTGCGCGGTCAAACGACGCCTCGTCATACCGTGCGGCCAGCAAGGCCGCCTTGGCGGCTGTCGCCTCGCTGCCGTAGATGGTTTGGCGGTTGGCCTCCATGGCGGCGCGGGCGTGGGCCAGGGCGGCCTGCGCATCGTCGCGGCGGCTGGCTGCTGCGGCCAGATGCAGGTGACACAGCGCGCAAAGCAGCTGCGTCTCATCCTGTTCATCCTCCAGGCCGTCGGCTTCCTCCAGAAGGGCCAGGGCGGCGTCGTATTGTCCGGCAGAAAATGCCTCGCGCGCCGCCTGCAGTGAGCGTGGAACCACCGCCACAACGTTTTCCGAGACGAAATAGCTGATTGGCAGATTCAGCTGCGCGGCCAGAAACTCCAGCGTTTTCATCGAGGGCGTGGCGCTGTTGTTTTCAATTTTTGAGAGCATGTTGCGGGTGATATAGCTGCCCACCACGTCACGCTGGGTCATGTGGCGGTCCAGCCGTGCCTTTTTGATTTTCTCACCCAGAGTCACAATGGATCACAACCTTGTAATTGTCATTTACACACGATATTTTAGCATAAATGCGCTGAGGGTGCAACCATAGAAATTGTAATCATTCTATGAACGGCTGCCGGTAAGAATGGATTGACAAACCCCAGCGCAGATTGTATACTTGGGGTAAGAGAAATTTACACTCTGAAAAGAGGGGGTTACCCAATGGAAGCATGGTGGGCCGGGATTCCGGCGCTGGAGCAGGCGCTGTTTCTCATCGGCGCGCCCAGTGCGCTGATCCTGCTGATTCAGACGATCCTGCTGCTGTTCAGCGGCGGCGGGGGCGACCAGACCGATTCGGACACCAGCGGCCTGTGCGACGGCGACTGCGACGCGGACGCCGGTCTGGATTTGGATTCAGACGTCGATCTGGACGGTGTGCCCGACACAGAGCTGGTGGCCGATCCGGACGGCAGCCTGCCTCCGGATGCGGACGGCGGCGCGGACGCCGGGGCAGATCACGGCCTGCGGCTGTTTTCCGTCCGGGGGATCATCGGCTTTCTGGCTGTGGGCAGCTGGGCCGGCATCGCGGCGCTGGAGTGCGGTCTGCGGCCGGTGCTGGCGCTGATCATTGCGCTGGCTTCCGGCCTGCTGAGCCTGGTTCTCATTGCCAAGCTGATCCAGCTGCTGGCTGGCCTGCAGGAAAACGGCACCGTTTCACAGCGCAGCGCCCTTGGCGAGTCCGGCACGGTGTACATTCCCATCCCGGCCCGGCGGCACGGCGCCGGAAAGGTGCAGCTGGTCCTGGGCGAACAGCTGATGGAGCTTGACGCCGTCACCGAGGGCGAAGCCCTGCCCACGGGGATGCAGGTGCGGGTGACGGACCTCAGCGGCGGCCTACTGGTTGTCGAGCGCGATGATTGACATTGGTTAACCATGAATTGAAAGGAGTTTTTACATGCCAGCCATCTACATTCTCATCGCGGTCATTGTGCTGCTGTTTTTCGGCACCACGCTGGCCATTCTGTCCCGCTATCGCAAGTGCCCCTCTGACAAGGTCATGGTGATCTATGGTAAGGTGGGCAACACCGAAAACGGCAGCGCCCGTTCGGCCCGCTGCCTCCACGGCGGCGCGGCCTTTGTCTGGCCGGTGATCCAGTCCTGCGCCTATCTCGACCTGACGCCCATCTCCATCAGTGTGGACCTGCGCAGCGCCCTGTCCCGGCAGAACATCCGCATTGACGTGCCCTCGCGCTTTACCGTGGGCATCTCCACCGAGACGGCAGTGATGCAGAATGCGGCCGAGCGCCTGCTGGGTCTGGGCCTGGATCAGGTGCAGGAGCTGGCAAAGGACATCATTTTTGGCCAGCTGCGTCTGGTCATCGCCACCATGGACATCGAGGAGATCAACACCGACCGCGACAAGTTTCTGGCAGCGGTGTCCTCCAACGTGGAAACCGAGCTGAAAAAGATCGGCCTGCGGCTGATCAACGTCAACGTTACCGACATCACCGACGAATCCGGCTATATCGACGCCCTGGGAAAGGAAGCGGCAGCCAAGGCCATCAACGACGCCAAGCGCAATGTGGCCGAGCAGAACCGTGCCGGTACCGTGGGCGAGTCCGAGGCCCAGCGCGACCAGCGTGTTTCGGTGGCTGAGGCCAATGCCGTGGCCATCCAGGGCGAAAACGAGGCCAAGGTGCAGATTGCCGATTCGGAGGCCGTGCGCCGCGAGCGCGAGGCCGAGGCGCTGCGCCGTGCCACCGCGGCCGAGAAGGTCGCCCAGGCCAAGGCGCTGGAAGAAGCCTACGCCGCCGAGGAAAACGCGGAAAGGGCCCGTGCTGTGCGCGAACAGGCCAGCCTGCGGGCCGATGTGATCGTCCGCGCCGAGATTGAAAAGGAGCAGGCCCAGCTGTCTGCCGAGGCAGAGGCCGAGCGCATCCGCCGCCAGGCCCAGGGCGAGGCCGACGCCATCTATGCCCGCCTGGCCGCCCAGGCCAAGGGCGCCGAGGAGCTGCTGACCCGCCAGGCCGAGGGCTTCCGCCGGATCATCGAGGCTGCCGGCGGTGATACGCAGGCTGCCGTGCAGCTGATGATTGCTGACAAGCTGGAGAACCTCCTCAAGACCCAGATGGAGGCCATCAAGAACCTGTCCATCGACAAGATTACTGTCTGGGATTCCATGAACGGCAAAGACGGCGGCTCCACCACCTCCGATTTTATCAAGTCGTATATGAGCGCCGTGCCGCCGATGAACGAAATGTTCCGCATGGCGGGGATGGAGCTGCCCGGCTTTATGGGCAAGCCCGTGACCCCGGCTCCGCAGCCCGTCCAGCCCGCACCTGAGGAGGCGCCCCATGGCGAAGCTTGAAACCCATCTGACCGGCTCATTTGACACCGTATTGGACCAGCTGCATCGGGCAATCCTCGACGGCAGTCTCTCCGCCAGCTATGAGGACGGCAGCGACTGCACGCTGGACAATGCACGCGTGGCGGTGCGCGTTTATGAGCGCTACAGCATGTTTGGCGGCAACCGGGTCAGCATGAGCCTGACCCTGGCCGGCGAGAACGGGCGGCTGTTCCTGTCGGCCATCACCTCCGGCGGCAGCCAGGCCGTGTGGTTCAAGGTGAACACGGTGGGCGAGGAGGCCTTTCTTGACACCATCCGCGAGGTGGTGCGGCAGCTGGAGGGGGACTGAGCCATGCTCAGCCGGCAGTTTCTCACGGGCGTGCGGCTCAGCCGCGCGCTGCCGGAGGACAGCTATGTCAGCAGCCTGCCGGTGGTGCGGCACATGCGGACGATGGAGCTGCTGCCGCTGGCTCCGGTGACCATCCTGGTGGGGGAAAACGGCGTGGGGAAATCGACCCTGCTGGAGGCCGTGGCGGTTGCCGCGGGATTGAATCCCGAGGGCGGATCGACCAACTTTCAGTTTGCCACGGCGCAGACGCACTCGCCGCTGGGGCAGAGCCTGACGCTCTGCCGCGGCATCCGGCGGCCGAAGGACGGGTTTTTCCTCCGGGCTGAAAGCTTTTACAACGTGGCAACCCATGTGGATCAGCTGGCGCAGCTGCCCGGCGGCGACCGCTTTCTCCAGCGTTATGGCGGGCAGTCGCTGCATGCGCAGTCCCATGGGGAGAGCTTCCTGTCCCTGGTGCTCAACCGCTTTGGGCCAGACGGCCTTTATCTGCTGGACGAGCCGGAGGCGGCGCTTTCGCCCATGCGGCAGCTGACCCTGCTGGCGGCGCTGCATCGCTTGGCGGGGCTGGGGGCGCAGATTCTGCTCTCCACCCATTCGCCGATCCTCATGGCGCTACCCGGTGCGCTGCTCTATGAGCTGACGGACGAGGGAATCCAGCCGGTTGCCTGGCAGCAGACCCAGCACTATCAGATCACCCGCCGCTTTCTCGAAGCGCCGGAGCGTATGCTGGCCTACCTGCTGGACGAGCAGCATGCCGAGTAAGCGGCAGACTGCGGCCGGCGCGCCAAAGCCTGCCGGTCCCGCCGGATGAGGGCGTATCCCGCAGAAAAAACAGGAGAAGCCGCTGCCCAGGCAGCGGCTTTTTCACGTATGGCGTTCCCTGTGCATAGGCTGTGGCAGCATGTATGGGGAGGCGGAGCGATGGAACAGAAAAGCAGGGTGGTGGCCCTGGCCGGAAATCCCAACGTGGGGAAGAGCACGCTCTTCAACGCGCTGACCGGCCTGCGGCAGCACACAGGCAATTGGCCGGGCAAGACGGTGGAGCTGGCGCAGGGGCAGTGCGGCGAACTGCTGCTGGTGGACCTGCCGGGGACCTATTCCCTCAGCCCCGGCTCGCCGGAGGAGGCTGTGGCCGATTCGTTCCTCTACGGCGGAGAGGCAGAGGCCGTCATTGTGGTCTGCGACGCCACCTGTCTGCAGCGATCACTGGTGCTGGCGCTGCAGATTCTGGCCCGGGCGGAGCAGGTGGTGGTTGCGGTCAATCTGCTGGATGAAGCGGGCCGCCGGAATATTTCCGTGGATCTGCTGCAGCTGGAGCGGCGGCTGGGCGTGCCGGTGTGCGGGCTGTCCGCCGGTAGGGGAGAGGGTGTTGACCACCTGTTGGCGCGGCTGCGGGCGGTGCTGGACGGCTTTGAGCGGCCGCACCCGCTGGCCGTGCCCGGCCAGCCGCGCGAGGTGGTGCGCCTGGCCGAGGGTATCAGCGCCGCCTGTACCAGCGGAAGCGGCCAGCCGCGCAGCCGTCGGGAGCTGACCCTCGACCGCGCCCTGACCGGACCGCTGGGCGTGCCGCTGCTGCTGGTGCTGCTGCTGGGCATATTCTGGCTGACCATCTGGGGCGCCAATCTGCCCTCGGCGCTGCTGCAGCGGGGCTTTGACTGGCTGGGCGGCTGGCTGCACCGGGGTGCGGCGGCGCTGGGGCTGCCCTGGTGGCTCAGAGGGACGCTGCTGGACGGTGTGTATGCCACGGCGGCGCGGGTGGTGGCGGTGATGCTGCCGCCCATGGCCATCTTTTTCCCGCTCTTCACGCTGCTGGAGGACCTGGGCTATCTGCCCCGGGCCGCGTTTTTGATGGACAGTGCCTTTGCCTGCTGCGGCGCCTGCGGCAAGCAGGCGCTGACTATGGCCATGGGCTTTGGCTGCAACGCGGCGGGCGTGGTAGGCTGCCGGATCATCGATTCGCCCCGCGAACGGCTGTTGGCAATTCTCACCAACAGCATGGTGCCGTGCAACGGGCGCTTTCCCGCCCTGATTTCGCTGATTGTGCTGTTCTTTGCCGGGCAGGGGGCGGGCAGCTCGCTGCTGGCGGCAGGTATTCTGACGCTGCTGGTGGCGCTGGGCGTGGGCGCTACGCTGGCTGCGTCCTTTGGCCTGAGCCGCACGCTGCTGCGGGGCGAACACTCGGCCTATGCCTTGGAGCTGCCGCCCTTCCGCCGGCCGCGGGTAGGGCAGATTCTGCTGCGCAGCCTGCTGGACCGCACCGGGCACGTGCTGTCGCGGGCGGCAGTGGTTGCGGCTCCGGCGGGGCTGGTGCTCTGGCTGCTGGCCAATCTCTCCCCCGGCGGGACGCCGCTGCTGGCGCGTCTGGCAGCGGCGCTGGAGCCGATCGGGCGATATCTGGGGATGAACGGAGCAATTCTGACCGGGTTTTTGCTGGGCTTTCCGGCTAACGAGCTGGTCATGCCCGTGGTCGTGATGCTGCTGACCTCGTCCGGTACCCTGGCCGGGGCAGAAACGGCCGAGCTGGCGGCACTGCTTCCGGCGGCGGGCTGGACCCGTGCCACGGCGCTGTGTACCATGCTGTTTTTCCTGTTCCACTGGCCGTGCTCCACCACCTGTCTGACCATCCGGCGGGAGACGCACAGCTGGCGCTGGACGGCGGCGGCTGTGCTGCTGCCCACGGCCATCGGCGTGGTGCTGTGCCGGCTGGCGGCACTGCTGGCCTAGGCCGCGGGCAACCCCAATGGACAGCATACAGCATGAAAAACAGGCCCCGGACGTTTGTCCGGGGCCTGTCAATCTGTGTAATCAATCAGGCGAGGGCCTTCTTGGCAGCCTCGACCACGGCGGCAAATGCAGCCTGATCGGCAATGGCCATCTCAGAGAGCATCTTGCGGTTCATGGTGAGGCCGGCCTTCTTCACGCCGTTCATAAAGGTGGAGTAGTTCATGCCGAAGGGGGCGACAGCGGCGGACAGACGGGCAATCCACAGTCTGCGGTCGTTGCGCTTCTTCTGCTTGCGGCCGGCATAGGCATAAACGCCAGACTTCATGACGGCCTGCTTGGCCATCTTAAAATGCTTGGACTTGCTGCCCCAATAGCCCTTGGCGAGCTTCAGGACCTTGTTTCTTCTCTTGCGCGTCATCATTGCGCCTTTGACTCTAGCCATGGTTCATATCCTCCCTTATTATTTGTACGGAATCATCTCGCGGATGGCCGCGACGTTGGTGACATCAGCGTATGCGCCGGAACGCAGGCCGCGCTTGCGCTTGGTGTCCTTCTTGGTGAGGATATGACTCTTGAAAGCGTGGGCACGCTTGACCTTGCCGTTTTTGGTGAGGTTAAATCTCTTCTTTGCACCGCTGTGCGTCTTAAGCTTAGGCATGATAGTACTCCTTCCGTATTAGCTGCCGGAGCGCCGGCATGCAGGTTACTTTGTTTTGGGGGTGGCTTTGGGTGAGAGGAACATCGACATGTGGCGGCCGTCGAGCTTGGGATTCTTCTCCACTGCGGCGACCTCAGCGCATTCGGCGCCGAACTTCTGCAGCAGCTGTTCGCCAATGTTGGTGTGCGCCATTTCGCGTCCGCGGAAGCGGACGGTGACCTTCACGCGGTTGCCATCCTTGAGGAACTTCTGTGCGTTTTTCAGCTTGACGTTGAAGTCGTTGACGTCGATGCCCGGAGACATGCGAACCTCTTTGATCTCAACCACATGCTGGTTCTTACGGGCTTCTTTTTCTTTTTTTGTCTGTTCGAAGCGGAACTTGCCATAGTCCATGATTTTGCACACGGGCGGAGTGGCGTTGGGAGAGATCTTTACCAGATCCATCTCGTGTTCCTCGGCAAGGCGCAGCGCGTCGGCGGGGGGCATGATGCCCAGCTGAGCACCGTCGTGGCCAATGACGCGAATCTCTTTGTCGCGAATCTCCTCGTTGAGCTGATGGTCCAGCTTACTGATGGTAAGCACCTCCAAATACAAAGTACAAAGTGCGGATGCCATAACGGCACCCGCACTGACAAGCATACAAACCGGCCAAAGCCGGGCTGGCGCATATCAACCTCTTCGCATCGTGGCTTGAGGTGAGGGCGGGGCCGCCGCTCCTCTTCCTTGTTCTTGACTATTTTAGCAGCTTACGGGCCGCTTGTCAAGCATTAATTTGCGTCAAGATCCGCTGCCCAGGGCCAGCGCGCCGTCTGCCCGGCGGGTGCGGTTCCGCTGCCGGGAACGCTTTCGCCGTTTTCATCGCTGCCGGGAGCGCTTTCGCCGTTTTCATCGCTGCCGGGAGCGCTTTCGCCATCGCCGGGGATAAGCGGCTCCTCCGGCTCGGGCGGCTCCGGGTCAATGGGGATAAACGGATCGGTGACCGGTGGATCGACGGGGGTCGGATCGGGATCCGGCTCCGGGCCGGGCGTGGGTTCCGGGTCGGGTTGCTTGCCGATGGTGGTCACACGGTCGCGTTTGTGGTAGGTGCTTTTGGCCTCGGCCCGGGTGGAGAGCAGCGCTCCGTCCTTGTCATACACGCTGCGATAGGTCTGGATGACGCGGCCTGTATAGGGCGTGGTGGTCACCTGGGAAAAACCCGCAGGCTTGGTTTCGTCCACCTTCACCACGTCCTCCCAGGGGGTCTGCGACAGCTGCTCATAGGTGATTTTGGCATAGCTGCCGTCGGCATTGGTGCCCTGGAGATTGATGTGTACATAGCCGCCGGAGACGCTGGCGTCGATCCGCAGGGGATAATCCGTGTTGTTGCGGAACTGAAAGTCCAGCGCCCCCCAATAGACCGTGGCGTCCTGCCCGGGGGGCACATAGTCCACAAAGTACATGTGCTCGGTGCGTGCGACGATCTCAAGGTTGGCCATCAGGGCGCAGCAGTAGATGGTGGAGGCCACCTGACACACGCCGCCGCCCAGCGAATCTGTGGTCTGGCCATCAAGATAGATCGCAGCGTCCTGATAGCCCTTGGCGGCGGTGCGCTCGCCCACGGTGTCGTTGAAGGAGAACACCTCGCCAGGGTTGAGCACCGTGCCGTCAATGGCCTGGCAGGCCAGGGTCAGGTTGGTTGTGCGGGCGGCAATGGGCGTGTGCGGGCTGTCATAACTGCCCAACCGGTCGGCAAACAGCCGCTCCTTCAGCATGGCCTCGGTGATCTTTGGCGCCTGATGCACCACCGGGATCACCAGCTGCGCCCCGTCGGGAGCTTCCAGCTGCTTCAGGGCGGCCGCCAGGTCGAAACGGCGGCCCTCCTGCTCGGGTGCAATGCTGTGGGTTTCGCTGTCCCAGTGGGCGTCCACTGCCTCAGTGCAGAAGGTTTCGTACAGGGCCCTCAGCTGGCGTTCGCCGCTGCGGGTGAGGGTGTATACAGCCTTCAGCGAGGACTTGCCGCTCTTGACTGCTGCGACAATCTGACGGCTCAGCGACTCCTCGTCCAGCGCACGGCCATCCTTGCCCTTGCGCAGCTCAATGCTGTCCTCCTGCTGGGTGATCACGGCGTCGGTGGCGCGGCTGTCCAGCTTTTTGGTAAAGGCGGCCAGCGCCGCGTCAATGGCGCTGCTGTCAATGGTCTCTGTCACGGCGGGTTCCAACTCCAGGGGAGAGGCCTCGGCCTGGACCATGGCGTCCTCCAGCGAGGACATGCCGTCGCGCCCGTGGGCATAGGCCTCTTTCACCACGCCGGCCAGCGTGGGAACGCTGCGCTGGAGATAGCCGGTGAGCGTCAGCTCCTGATCCGGCAGCTGCAGCGTAAACTGCTGGGCTGCGGCGTCTGCCTGCAGCGCGGTTTCCACCTTTGCGGCGGCCTCGTCCTGGGTCAGGCCGGACACCTCGATGCCGCAGATGCGCACGCCGGGCAGAATTTTGTCATAGTCGTTCAGGCTCAGCCGTCCGGTCTGCCCGCCGGGGCCGCGCAGACTGCCAAGATAGCGCCAGAACACAGCGGCAACCACCGCTGCCAGCAGCAGCACGGCGCACAGCGCAGGGATCATCCAGCGCGGCAGCGCGCGCTTTCGCGGGGGATTGCTGTTTGTCATGACATCACCTTCGCATTGGGGATTCTGATTTCATTATAATCGGGGCGGCGGCGGGATACAACAACAGAGCCGCTACAACTTGCAACAAAAAGGTTAAAGCAAAAATGCCCGCATCATGTACCTGCGTATAGTATGGCCGGAAACTGCCGCCGCCGCGGTGGCAGTTTCCGGCACGGGAACCAGACAGCTTTATTTTGTGCTTAGAACAATGGAGCTGGCGTCGCCATAGGTCAACTCGCCGCCCAGCAGATCATAGAAGTCGTAGAACCAGGACTCAAGCTCGGCTTCGTCCATTGTGGCGATATACAGGTCATAGGTGCCCACACGGATAAACGTGAGCAGCTGCTGCATTTCTTCCGGCAGCGTCTCCGGCGTATAACCGTGAATGGTCCAGACAAAGGACCCGTCGCCCGCGGCAAAGAGCAGCTCGGCCTGTTCGGCGCTGGTAATGATCAGCGACGAGGAGTCGATGGCGTTTTCCTGGCCGTCGGCCGGGGTCAGATCGCCGCCGCTGACGTAGGAGCCATGCCCCGTATCGCCGCGGGTGTTGGCGCTGTCCGCTGCCGGCGAAGGCGGGGACACGGTGTCGGCCGGCTCGCTGGCCGGCGGTTCGGCAGCCTCGGCAGATTCCTCAGCGGACGCCTCGTCCAGCGCGTCGGATGGCGCGGCCTTCAGCGGGGCGGATGAGAGGTTAACGTGATCGCCGGATGCGTCGCCCTCGCTGGGTGCGGCGCTGTCGGCCGCAAAGGTAAACGAATCAGTCAGCTCGGATTTCAGTTCTGCATCGGCACCGCTGGTAGCGGCGCTGTTGGCGGCCAGATTGACGTCGGCAGCCGCCATCGGTGCGG
>CACXCV010000202.1 GCA_902766215.1 Oscillospiraceae bacterium | reverse complement strand
TTGTCCCCGGCATCGGCGGCCAGACCGGCCTGAACCTGGCCATGCATCTGGCCAAAAAGGGCGTGCTGGAAGAATGCGAAATCGAGCTGCTGGGCACTGATGCCAAGAGCATCGAGTGCGCCGAGGATCGCGAGCTGTTCAAGGAGCTGTGTCAGCGCATCGGCGAGCCGGTGGTGCCCTCGCAGATTACATACAGCGTGGACGAGGCGCTCTCCGCGGCCGAGAGCATCGGCTATCCCGTGATTCTGCGCCCCGCCTTTACCCTGGGCGGCACCGGCGGCGGCTTTGCCTATGACCCGGAGCAGCTGCGCGAAATGATGAAAAACGCCCTGGCCCTGTCCCCCGTCCACCAGGTGCTGGTGGAAAAGAGCATCAAGGGCTATAAAGAGATTGAATACGAAGTCATCCGCGACGCCAACGACACCGCCATCACCGTCTGCAACATGGAAAACCTCGACCCCGTGGGCATCCACACCGGCGACTCGGTGGTGGTGGCCCCCAGCCAGACGCTGACCAACAAAGAATATCACATGCTGCGCGACAGCGCGCTGAAGATCATCCGTGCGCTGGACGTCAAGGGCGGCTGCAACGTGCAGTTTGCCCTTGACCCGCACTCGTTCCAGTATTACGTCATCGAGGTCAACCCCCGTGTGTCGCGCTCGTCGGCCCTGGCCTCCAAGGCCAGCGGCTATCCCATCGCCCGGGTGTCGGCCAAGATCGCCGTGGGCATGCACCTGCACGAGATTCCCCTGGCTAACACGCCCGCCTGCTTTGAGCCGGCGCTGGACTATGTGGTGACCAAAATGCCGCGCTTCCCCTTTGACAAGTTCCCCGCGGCGCAGAACACCCTCTCCACCCAGATGAAGGCCACCGGCGAGGTGATGAGCGTGGGCCGCACCTTTGAAGAGAGCCTGCTCAAGGCCATCCGTTCGCTGGAAGAGGGCAACAACCACATCCACATGGCCAAGTTCGACTCGGACCGCATGACGGTGGACCAGCTGCTGGACTATATCAAGGACGGCACCGACGACCGGCTCTACGCCATCTCCCAGCTGATGTGGATGGGCGTGGACCCGTCGCTGATCTGCGACATCACGCAGATTGACATGTTCTTCCTGGACAAAATCAAAGGAATCGTCGACTTCGAGCGCGAGCTGGAGTCCCAGCCCCACTCGCTGTCTCTGCTGCGCGAGGCAAAGCGCATGGGCTTCTCCGACTCATATGTGGCCGAGCTGTGGCACTGCACCGAGGACGAGGTCTATCAGCGCCGCTGCGAAGAAAACCTCTTCCCGGTGTATAAGATGATCGACACCTGCGCCAGCGAGTTTGACAGCTATGTACCCTATTTCTACTCGACCTATGCCGAGGAAAACGAATCGATCGTCTCCGGCCGCAAAAAGGTCATCGTCCTTGGCTCCGGCCCCATCCGCATCGGTCAGGGCGTCGAGTTTGACTATTCCACGGTACACGCCGTGCGCACCATCCAGCAGATGGGCTATGAGGCCATTGTCATCAACAACAACCCCGAAACCGTCTCCACCGACTATACCACGGCTGACAAGCTCTATTTCGATCCGCTGACCGTGGAGGACGTGATGAACATCGTGCATCTGGAGCGCCCGGTCGGCGTGATCGCCACCCTGGGCGGCCAGACGGCCGTCAACCTGGCCGAGCCGCTGACCCGCCGGGGCGTGACGATCATGGGCACCGACTGCGCCGCCATCGAAAAGGCCGAAAACCGCGACGCCTTTGACGCGGTGATCAAGGCCCTGGGCATCCCCAACCCCCAGGGGCAGGCCGTCACCGACATCGAAGCCGGTGTGCGCGCCGCCGGGGAGATCGGCTACCCGGTGCTGGTGCGGCCCAGCTTTGTGCTGGGCGGCCGGGCGATGGAAATTGTCGCCAACGAGACCATGCTGCGCAAGTATCTCAAGACCGCCGTGGAGGTGGACGAGGACAAGCCTGTGCTCATTGACAAATATCTCATGGGCAAGGAGGTGGAGGTGGACGCCATCTGCGACGGCCATCAGGTGTTCATCCCCGGCATTATGGAACTGGTCGAGCGCACCGGCGTCCACTCCGGCGACAGCACCAGCGTCTATCCGCCGTTTTCCATCTCGCAGCAGGTGAAGGACACCATCGCTGACTATACCACCCGCCTGGGGCTGGGGATCGGCATTGTGGGTCTGTTCAACATCCAGTTCATCGTGGCCCCGGACGAGCATGTCTATGTCATTGAGGTCAACCCCCGCGCCTCGCGCAGCGTGCCGTTTCTGTCCAAGTCCACCGACATCAACCTGGTGAGCATCGCCACGCGGGCCATGCTGGGCCGCAGCCTGGCCGAGCAGGGCATCACCGACATGCGCCCGGCTGAGCGTCAGCGCTGGTATGTCAAGGCGCCTGCTTTCTCCTTTGAAAAGCTGACCGGCATGGATGCCTATCTCTCCCCGGAAATGAAGTCCACCGGCGAGGCCATCGGCTATGACAAAAAGCTCAACCGCGCCCTGTACAAGGCCCTGCAGGCCTCCGGTGTAAAGATGAAGGACTATGGCACCGTGATCGTCACTCTGGCCGACGAGGACAAGGAGGAGGCGCTGCCTCTGGTCCGGCGCTTCTACCGGCTGGGCTTCAACATTGAGGCAACCATCGGCACCGCGCGGTTTTTGAAGGAGCACGGCATCCGCACCCGCATCCGCGGCAAGCTCAGCGAGGGCAGCGACGAGATTCTGCGCTCGATCCGCGCGGGCTATGTCAGCTATATCATCAACACCCGCGCCATTCTCTCCGGCGTTCACTATAACGACGGCGTGGCCATTCGCCGCTGCGCCGTGCAGAACGGCGTGACCATGTTCACCTCGCTGGACACGGTGCGCATTGTGCTGGACGTGCTGGAGGAAACCATCCCCGACATCTCCACCATCAACGAGGGCGTGTAAGCCGCACCGTGTAATTTGTCCGGTTTTCACCCGGTGCAACCGGCAAACAGTGAAATTGCAACCGCCGGTTGACACATTTTACAGCCAGCTTTCTGGCATGCAACCGCCCGGCAGCGTAGAATCACAGGCATCCGGGGGGGCGCGGTTGCGCCCCCCATAACAGGAGGAACAACCATGATTCTGGCAGACAAACTCATTGCCCTGCGGAAAAAGGCAGGCTGGTCGCAGGAGGAGCTGGCCGCCCAGCTGGGCGTCTCGCGGCAGTCGGTGTCCAAGTGGGAGGGCGCACAGTCCATGCCCGACATGGAGCGGATTGTGCAGCTGAGCCGGCTCTTTGGCGTGACCACCGACTATCTGCTCAAGGACGAGCTGGAGCAGGCCGAACCGGCCGAGAGCCTCAGCCAGCCCGCGCTGCGCCGCGTCACGATGGAGCAGGCCTCAGCCTATCTGACGCTGCGCCGGGCCGCCGCACCCAAGCTGGCCCTGGCCACGTTTTTGTGCATTCTCTCCCCTGTTGCGCTGCTGATGCTGGCGGCCATGAGCGAGCTTTCCCGCTTTCACCTGCGCGAAAGCGCCGCCGCCGGACTGGGTCTGTGCGCGCTGCTGCTGTTTGTCGCGGCGGGCGTCTCGCTTTTTCTCTCCTGCGCGGCAAAGGCAAAAGAATTCGACTTTCTGGAAAAAGAGCCCTTTGAAACCGAATACGGCGTAACCGGCATGGTGCGCGAGCGCCAAAAGGCCTATCAGCCCACAGCCACCCGGCTGAACATTGCCGGAACCGTGCTGTGCATCCTCTCGGTTCTGCCGCTGTTCGTCTCGCTCTGCTTCGAAGCGCCCGACATTGCCTATGTGGCGGCGGTTTGCCTGCTGCTGTTTATTGCCGGGCTGGGCTGCATGGCCTTCGTCTGCGCCGGGGTCTATCAGGCCGCCATGGATAAGCTGCTGGAGGAGGGCGACTACACCCGCGAGAAAAAGGGGCAGGGCAATCTGGTGGGCGCAGTCAGCACATGCTACTGGCTGCTGGCCACCGCCGCCTTTTTGTTCTATGTCTATGGCCCCATGGGCAACGGCCAGATTGGAAAGTCCAGCTGGTTCTTCTGGGCCATTGCCGGCGTGCTCTATGGCGCGGTGGTCGTCGTGGTCCGGCTGCTGGGGCGCACAAGGCGTCCATAACCCTCCGTTTATCCCCCCGCATTGCAAAAACGCCGCGGCCCTGCCCTGTGGCAGGCGCCGCGGCGTCTGTTTTATCTCCGGCGGGTCAGAACAGGCTCAGCTGCGCCCGATCCCCCTGGGGAAACGCATGCAGAAAGGCAAACACCCGCTCCACGTCGCTGCAAATGCCGGCCTGGCGGCAGCGGCGGTGCAGCAGTTCCATCAGCGCATGGCTGCGCGGGCTGGCCAGCTCATAGGCCAGGCCAAAGCGGCGGATATATTCATCCTTCAGTCACGGGAACAGGCGGTCCAGCTGCCGGTAATAATACTCGCGGCTGCCCTCGCGCAAAGTCATGCCCATGCCAAAGGTCACAACCCCCCATACGCCGGCCTGCTGACAATAGTCCAACAGGCCGTTGATATTCTCCTCCGTGTCGTTGAGAAAGGGCAGAATCGGGCAAATCCATACCACCGTGGGGATGCCGGCCTCGTGCAGGGCCTTCAGGGCCTCGAACCGTGCGTGGGTCGCCGCCACGTGCGGTTCGAGGCGGCGGCAGAGCGCCTCGTCACAGGTGGTCAGCGTCATCTGCACCACACACCTGCTCTGCTCGTGGATGGCCCGCAGCAGCGGCAGGTCGTCCAGCACATCCGGCGACTTGGTCAGCAGCGCCGCGCCAAAGCCGTGCCGGGCAAGGATCTCCAGCGCGCCCCGGGTGTAGCGCAGCTCCCGCTCCAGGGGCATGTAGGGGTCGCTCATCGAACCGGTGCCGATCATGCAGGGCTTTCTGCGCCGGCGCAACGCGTCATCCAGCAGCGTCAGCGCGTTCTGCTTGACCTCAATCTCTTCAAACGGGTGACTAAACTGATAGCACGCGCTGCGCGAGTCGCAGTAGATGCACCCGTGCTGGCAGCCGCGGTAGAGATTCATGCCGTTCCGCGCGGAAAGAATCCCCCTGGCCTGTACATAATGCATTGCCGGCATGCGCCTTCCCCTCCCGCAGTTTTCCGCACTTTTTCCCTTATTATACCCTATTTCGACCGTTTTCACAAGGTGCAGAGCAAAGTTTCTGTTAATTTGTGGTTTTTATAAATTTTTTATGGTAAACGGATTGCTTTTTTTCGTCGAAGGATATATAATGGCTCCAGAAAGGAAATAAATGGATAGAAAAATGTCGAAAAATGTTCCAACTCAATTTTGTTTCGTTCTTTTTCATCCACCTTATGCTCTGATCCGGTGACGCATCCTGTTTGCAGCTGTCAGGGTCAGCGCGGGCGCATGAAGCAGCAGCCGTCAGAAAGGAGAATCCAATCATGGAGCAGGCCATTATCATTTCCCGTCTTCTGGACAAGTACGAAAAAAGCCGTCACCTGACCGCCCCCGGCACCACGGGCCGCCGTGTGATGCTCCGCGTGGAAAAGCGCGAGCTGCCGGAGTATAATTATGAAGACGCCGCCATTCGCGCCCGCTATAACCGCGCGGCGCACAAGCTGGAGCGGGCGCAGCTGGTCTCCACCGAGTGGGTCACGGCAAAGCCGGTGATTTCCAGCGTGATTCTCAATCTGGACAAGCTGGAGCCGTGCTATGCCCTGGCTGGGCGTACCCACCCCCGCGAGCTGGCCAGCCGGGCCGTGGCGCTGCTCTCCAGCCGGCTGGGGCAGGCAGCCACGCCCTGGATTGCCGTCTGGCGCGACGAAGCGGTGCGCCAGGCAAGCCAGAACCTGCGCATGCCCTTTCCGTGCAAAAGCCTGCCGCTGCTGGAGGATCTGGTTGCGGCGCTGGCCGCCTATGACGCGCTGGAGGGCCGGCCGATTGCCATGCGCGTGCTCAGCAGCCAGTGCTTTCACGACAGCAAGTTGTTCGAGCGGGAGCTGCGCGATCCGTTTCTGAAAATCGCGCAGAAGCATGACCACGCGCTGGCAGAGGCCTGCGGCCAGGCGCCCATGGACATGCGCGCACAGCTGGCGTTTCTGGGGATTCACACCCAGCCGGAGCTGTATGCGCTGGCGGGGAGCTGCAAGCTTCACACCGCCGCCGGGATCATCGACGTGGCCGCTGCCGGCTCCTATGGGCTGGAGCTGCCCAGCAGCGTCATCGACCTGATCACCGCCGTGGATCTGCGCTGCACGCAGCGCGTTACGTTCATCGAAAACAAGACGAACTATACCGCCTATCTCGTCTCGGAAATGCAGCCCGGCGAGCTGGTGGTTTACCACGGCGGCTTCCTCAGCGCGCAGAAGCGGCGCCTGTTCGGGATGATCGCCGGGGCTGCTCCGCCCGAAACGCAGCTTCGCTTCTGGGCGGACATCGACCTGGGCGGCTTTCGGATGTTTACCCAGCTGCGGGAGCTGATCCCTCAACTGGTGCCCATGCGCATGTCCGCCGAGTCGGTCACGGCGCATCGATACACGGGGCTGCGGCGCTCCAGGTCGTATCTGACGCGGCTGCGCCAGGCCCGGCCGGAGTTCCCCACCTTTTCCGACGCCATTGAAAAGATTCTGGAATACGGCGTAACCATCGAGCAGGAGTCGTTTTTGTCCTGAGCTGCATACATAAAAGCCGTGCTGCCAAGCGCAGCACGGCTTTTTTAAGTCTGTTCGGTCTTTTCCCCCAGCAGATCCGCCAGGGTAATGCCGTCGAAATATTCGTTGGTAATCTCGTTGAAGCGGCTCCACATGGCCAGCGTGCGGCACTCCGTCGAGCGGCTGCATGGCGGCGCATCGCAGGACAGGCAGGCCACCGGGGCCAGGTCGCCCTCGGTCAGGCGCAGAATCTCGCCCACGCGATAGTCCCGGGGCGGGCGCGTGAGCCGATAGCCGCCGCCCACGCCGTGTACCGCCTCCACCAGCCCGTTTTTGGACAGGGTGGGCATGATCTGCTCCATATATTTCTTGGAGATTTCCTGCCGCTGGGCAATGTCCTTCATAGGCGTATACCCATCCGCCGCATGCTCGGCCAAATCCATCAGCACCCGCAGCGCATAGCGCCCCCGGGTTGAAACCATCATACCTGCTCCCCCCTGTCGGATATCCAATCGTCGCCGGTGCGGCAGATCACGCCGCCGCCCAGCACTGTGTCGCCGTCGTAGAGCACCACGGCCTGCCCGCAGGTAATGGCGCGCTGCGGCTGGTCAAAGGCAATGCGCACACGCCCGTCCGCCTGCGGATACACCGTGGCCCACTGCTCCGGCTGGCGATAGCGCACCTTGGCCCGGGCACGGAGCTGTGCCGGCGGACAGTCAAAGGCAATCCAGTTGAAGCCCTCAGCCTCCAGCCCGCAGGAATACAAGTCCGCGTCGCTGCCCAGCACCACCCGGTTCTCCTCCGGGCAGATGGCCTGAACATACAGCGGCGCGCCGGCGGCAAGGCCCAGCCCCTTCCGCTGCCCCACGGTATAGCCGATAATCCCCCGGTGCCGGCCCAACACGCGGCCCTGCGCGTCGGTAAAGTCCCCTTCGGGATAGTCCCGGCCGGTAAAGCGGCGGATAAAGGCCGCATAGTCGCCGTCCGGCACAAAGCAGATGTCCTGGCTGTCGGGCTTGTCCGCGTTGTAAAAGCCCTGCCCCGCGGCAATCTGCCGCGTCTGCTCCTTGTTCAGCCCGCCCAGGGGAAACAGCGTGTGCGCCAGCTGCTGCTGCGTCAGGGAATAGAGCACATAGCTCTGATCCTTGCCCGGGTCGGCCGCCTTTTTCAGCAGCCAGCGGCCGTCCTGCCGCTCGATGCGGGCATAGTGCCCGGTGGCCACATAGCGGCAGCCCAGCACCTCCGCCCGGTGATACAGCCGGTCAAACTTCAGGTAGCGGTTGCAGTCGATGCAGGGATTGGGCGTCAGGCCGTGCTCATAGGCGCTGACAAAGCGCCGCATCACCTGCTCTTTGAAGTCGGCGGTGAAGTTGAACACATAATACGGGATCCCCAGCCGGTGGGCCACGCTGCGCGCATCCTCCACGTCGTCCAGCGAGCAGCAGCTTTTGGCCCGGTTGACGCCCGCGTCTTCGTTGTGGAACAGCTTCATGGTCACGCCGACGCAGTCATATCCCTGCTGGCACAGCAGATAAGCGGCGACAGAGGAATCCACACCGCCGCTCATCGCCACCAGCGCCTTGTCACTCATGACAATGGGCACACGAGCCCTCGGCAAACTCGCTGGGGTCATAGGCAATCCCGTGCCGGTCATAATAGTCTTTCACAGCCGCCTTGATGGCCTCCTCAGCCAGCACCGAGCAGTGCAGCTTGTGCGCGGGCAGGCCGTCCAGCGCCTCGGCCACCGCCTTGTTGGACAGCTGCAGCGCCTCGGACACGGGCTTGCCCTTGATCATCTCGGTGGCCATCGAGCTGGAGGCAATGGCCGAGCCGCAGCCAAAGGTTTCAAATTTGACGTCGGTGATCACGTCGTTGTCAATCTTCAGGTAGATTTTCATGATGTCGCCGCATTTGGCGTTGCCGACCTCGCCGACGCCGTCGGCGTTTTCAATCACGCCCACATTGCGGTGGTGGGTAAAGTGGTCCATTACTTTTTCACTATACAGTGCCATAGTATTTTCCTC
Organism: Oscillospiraceae bacterium; assembly: GCA_902766215.1. Taxonomy (GTDB): domain Bacteria; phylum Bacillota; class Clostridia; order Oscillospirales; family Oscillospiraceae; genus RUG11142. Next base: position 240 of record CACXCV010000202.1, on the reverse strand, counting down.
ACAATTCTGTCATTCGTGTTCTATTTTGCGCTGTTACGGTTACAGCATGAACGGCTTTCTGCCCTCGACCTTGTCGCGCCACAGGGGCGACATGCCGCGCAAGTACTCCACCACCTGGGGGATTTCGCGGAGCATATAGTCCACCTCTTCCTCGGTGTTGGTCTCGCAGAGGGACAGGCGCAGCGAACCGTGGGCAATTTCGTGGACGCGGCCAATGGCCAGCAGCACATGGCTGGGGTC
>CACXCV010000201.1 GCA_902766215.1 Oscillospiraceae bacterium | reverse complement strand
TTCCCCGGGTAGAAATATGCTTATAAACAGCAAGTGCAGCGGTTAACATCATTGTGTCACGGTGCCACAGTTATTTCTTTTGACTGAACTGACAAAAAAGTAATACCGATTTTTTACAATATGCTGTAGGATGTAACACTATGGAACCCATTGTCATCTATGTGAACATCATCTGTGGGGATATCATCGGCTCCGCTATCGTCCAGGGTGGCAAAGATAATATTATAGACTACAGCCTCTCAAAAATCACACCGGCTGTTGCCGAAGCCATGCGCGTAGCTCTGGATCGTGTGGACGGCAATGGAACATAACAGCCGAAGATATCGAACGAAAAGAAAGAGGACTGCACTTGTTGCAGTCCTCTTTTGATAACACTTTTTTGGTACTAATAGACTAGCAACTAATGCACATGTAAAACCATACATCAATAAGTTCTCTCCCTACTGTTTGATTTTCTCCACAAATTCCGATTTATTTGTATTTGTATATATTGTAACAGAAAACGATAAAAATGCCAGAGGCAGTCTGCCCCTGGCAAAATATGATAAAAGCATTACCCCGCTGCATCCAGCATGTTTTCAATGAAGATGCCATAGCCCATGGTCGGATCGTTCACCAGTACATGGGTCACCGCGCCCACCAGCTTTCCGTCCTGCAGCACGGGGCTGCCGCTCATCCCCTGCACAATGCCGCCCGTGGTCTCCAGCAGGCGCGCATCCGTCACCTGCACCAAAAAGTTGCGCGTGTTTGCCCCCGGATCCAGGTCAAGGATCCGCACCTGATACTCCGCCACCTCCTCGCCGGACACATTGGCCCGGATGGATGCCTCGCCCAGATGCGGCGTGCCAAGCGGCAGCGGCTCGCCCGTCTCCGGCAGCGCGCCGTGGCCAAAAATGCCCCGGTCCGTGTTGCGCTCAATGTCGCCCAGCGTCCGGTCCTCATAGGCCCCGCGCAGCGTGCCGGGCTGACCCGGCTGGCCGGGCGTCACGCCCGCCACCGCCGCCGGGACAATCCGCCCCTCGGCCACCTGCGGCAGCATGCCGCCGCTGTCGCTGACGCCATGCCCCAGCGCACCGTACAGCCCTGTCTGCGGATCATAAAACGTCACCGTGCCAATGCCGGAAATGCCGTCGCGCACCAGCATGCCCAGCTCGGCCTGCTGCGGCACCAGCACCGCATAGCTGCTCTCGCGCCCGCCGCGCTGCACCCGCAGCACCACCCGCTCCCCGGGCCGGAGCAGCGCGCGGATGCCCTCCGGGCTGTCCACCGGCGTGCCGTCAATGGCAAGGATGCGGTCCCCTTGCCGGATTCCCGCGTCTCTGGCCGCCGAGCCATCCTCGGCAAAGCCGATCACCGTCACGCCCTCAGTGCGCAGCGTGATGCCCACACAGCGCCCCACCGGCGTCAGCGCATCCGGCGCCGCGGCGGCCGCCATCGTCAGACACAGCGCCAGCAGGATGGCCAGCAGCGCTCTTTTTCCCGTTTTCATCCTGTTTCACCCCCGTTTTCGACCGTTCCTGCTCTTAATATGCCGCAAACGGCGCAGGACTTACAAGACAAAGTCTGACCGCGCTGCCTGTTGGTCGCGGCGCTTCCATGGAAGCCGGTTCCTTTTTCACGCCATTTGGCCCGGCGGGCGGCAATCCTCCCGAATTTCTGATTTTCTTTCCCCGTCATCTGTGCTATAATCAATCAAGATTTTACCGCAGGAGGCGCTTATGCGTCGTTTGATCCGTTTTTTGCTTCGCGCCGCGCTGCTGGCTGCCCTGCTGGCCGCATTCTGGTATTATGAAAACGACACCATCCAGACCGAGACGTTCTCCGTCGTCTCGCCGGACATCCCCGAGGCGTTCAGCGGCTTTCGCATCGCCGTGATCACCGATCTGCACGGCCGCAGCTTCGGCCCGGACAACGCCCGGCTGATCGAAGCCGTGCGCAGCAGCCGGCCCGATCTCATCGCCCTGGTGGGCGACATTGTGGACGAGCACACCGACCTGTCCATGCTGCCGCCGCTGTGCCGCGGGCTGAGCGGCATCGCCCCGTGCTTTTATGTAACCGGCAACCACGAGTGGATCCGCAAAGATCTGTCCCAGGTGCTGAACACCATCGAAGACTGCGGTGTGACCGTGCTGGCCAACGACTATCGCACGCTGACGCTGGGCGGCCAGCAAATTCTTCTGGCCGGCGTACACGACCCCAACGGCCCCAGCGACATGACCACGCCCGAGGAGCTGACCGCACAGCTGCGGGCAGAATATCCGGAGGACTATCTGGTGGTGCTCAACCACCGCAACGATGCGCTGGACCAGTGGGCGGCGCTGGGAGCCGACCTGGCCATCTCGGGCCACGCCCACGGCGGCGTCATCCGCATCCCCTTTGTGGGCGGACTGGTCTCCACCAACCGGACGCTGTTTCCCAAAAACACCGAGGGGCTGTGCCGTCAGGGCGGCACCGTAATGGCCGTCAGCCGCGGCATGGGCTATACCGGCCCGCGTGTGCGCCTGTTCAACCGGCCGGAGCTGATGGTGCTGGAGCTGCAGTCGGAGGACGCGCCATGACGCTTTGCGAGCTTTCCCTTGCCCTGCCCGGGCGGCTGCTGCCCTGGTATGGCTCCCACGCCCGCGACCTGCCCTGGCGGCAGGACCGCCAGCCTTACCACATTCTGCTCTCGGAAATCATGCTGCAGCAGACCAGGGTCGAGGCCGTGCGGGCATACTATCTGCGCTTTCTGGACCGGCTGCCCACCATTGAGGCGCTGGCCGAAGCCGACGAGCAGACCCTGCTGAAGCTCTGGGAGGGGCTGGGCTACTATTCCCGCGTGCGCAACCTGCAAAAGGCCGCCCGGGCCATCGTCGCCGCCGGCGGCTTTCCCACCAGCCGCGAGGGGCTGCTGGCGCTGCCCGGCGTGGGCGCCTATACGGCCGGGGCTGTCGGCTCGATCTGCTTTGATCTCCCCACCCCCGCTGTGGACGGCAACGTGCTGCGCGTAATGACGCGCCTGGCCGCCATCGACACGCCCATCACCAGCGCCGCCCTGCGGCGCGAAATCACCGCAGCCCTCGCCGCGGCCTATCCTGCCGGGCGCTGCGGCACGTTTACCCAGGCGCTGATGGAGCTGGGTGCCACCGTGTGCGGGCCCGGCGGCGCGCCGGCCTGCGCCCTGTGCCCTGTGGCGGACCTGTGCGCCTGCGCGGACGGGCGCTGGAAGGACATCCCCGTCCGCCCGGCGAAAAAGGCCCGCCGCCGCGAGGAATATACCGTTCTGATTCTTTGCTGCGGCGAGACCATCGCCCTGCAGAAGCGGCCGGATACCGGCCTGCTGGCCGGCCTGTGGGAGCTGCCAAACCGCCCCGGCCGGCTGGACGCGCAGGGCGCGATGGACTGGGCCGTGTCCCTGGGCGTGCAGCCCCAGCGGCTGCTGCGGCAGCTGACGCGGCGGCACATCTTCACCCACGTGGAGTGGCAGCTGCACGGCTATGAGTTTCTATGCGGCCAGGCAGCGCCGCCGCTGCAATGGCAGCCTGCCTGCGAGGCAGCGCTGCCCACCGCATTCCGCATTTTACTGGACAGGGACGACGACTAGTCTGTTTTTTTCATGTATCTGCCGTTATTCTGCCCCGCTCTTCGATCTGGGCGCACGGCATATTTTTCACCCGGACGCAATGTCTGTTCCGATTTCCAGTTTGCCGGTAATTATGTCAACCGAAAGGCGGGTTTATCCCATGGCAATTCAGATTTTCGG
>CACXCV010000200.1 GCA_902766215.1 Oscillospiraceae bacterium | reverse complement strand
GGTATCACTCATTGAAATGATCGTGCCCAACATCATCTCCATGACGGTGGATTCGATCATCGGCGACAAGCCGCTGAATCTGCCGTTTTATTTCCGTGTGCCGCTGGAGGCCCTGGGCGTCGGCACCGACGCGCTGCTGGCCTTTTTCAGCCGGCGGCTGTGGCTGCTGGCCGTCCTGGTGGCATCGCTGGCCCTGCTGGCCGGCGTGTTCCGCTATGGCGCCACGCTGCTCAACACCCGCGGTTCGGAAACCCTGGTGGAGGGAATGCGCAACAAGCTGTTTCGTCACTTGCAGCAGCTGCCGTTCCGCTGGCACAACCAGAACCAGACCGGCGACCTGATCCAGCGCTGCACCAACGATGTGGACACCGTGCGCAACTTCATTTCCATGCAGCTGCTGAGCGTGTTTCGCATTGTGATCCTCATGGCCCTGTCCATGGCGTTTATGTTCAGCATTTATCCCAGACTGACGCTGGTGTCGCTGTGCTCCATTCCGCTGATTCTGGCCTATTCGGTGCTGTTTGAATCCAAAATTGAAAAGAGCTTTTTTGAGTATGACGAGAGCGAGGGCAAGCTTTCGGCCATTGCCCAGGAGAATCTGACCGGCGTGCGCGTGGTGCGCGCCTTCGGCCGCGAACGCACCGAGGTGACCAGGTTTGAGACGCAGAACGAATTCTGCACTCGGCTGAACCTGCGTCTGTGCCGGCTGATGAGCCTGTTCTGGGCCAGCGGCGACCTGATCTCCGGCCTGCAGATCATGCTGGTGCTGGTGCTGGGAACGGTGTTTGCCGTGCGGGGCGAGATTTCCACCGGCAACCTGATTGCCTTTTTGTCTTATAACGCCATGCTTACCTGGCCGGTGCGCGAGCTGGGCCGCGTCATCTCCGAAATGTCCAAGGCCGGCGTGTCCATCAGCCGCGTGGGCCATATTCTGTCCAGCGAGCCGGAGCAGGACGCGCCCAACGCGGTCAAGGCGCCGATTGAGGGCGACATCCGCTTTGAAGACGTCAGCTTCAGCTATGACGGCGAGAACCAGACGCTGGAGCACATTGACCTGACCATTCCGCAGGGGAAGGTTGTGGGCATTCTGGGCGGCACCGGCAGCGGCAAGACCACACTGATGCTGCTGCTGGACAAGCTCTATGCCCCCACCGGCGGACGCATTACCATCGGCGGCAGGGACATCGCCGAAATCGATACCGCCTGGCTGCGCCGGCACATCGGCATTGTGCTGCAGGAGCCGTATCTCTTCACCGGCACGCTGGCGGAGAACATCGGCATCACGCAGGCCCGGCTGGACCTGGAGCAGGTGCGCGAGGCGGCAAAAATTGCCTGCCTGGACAACAACGTGCAGGGCTTTGCCAAGGGCTATGACACTGTGGTGGGCGAGCGCGGCGTGACGCTCTCCGGCGGACAGAAGCAGCGCGCGGCCATTGCCCGGATGCTGATGCAGCACACGCCCATCATGATTCTGGATGACTCGCTCAGCGCCGTGGACGCCGAGACTGACGCCAAGATCCGCGCCGCGCTGCAGCGCAGCTTCGGCAATGCCACGGTGATTCTCATTTCCCACCGGATTACCACGCTGATGCAGGCTGACGAGATTGTTGTGCTGGACGGCGGCCGGGTGTCGCAGATAGGCACCCACGAGACGCTGTCGCAGCAGGAGGGCATCTATCGCCGCATCTGCCGCATTCAGGAGGCCATCAGAGAGGAGGAGGCTTCGTGAACGAAAACGAACAGACGCAGATTCATCATCTCAAGTGGTTCGGCCTGCCGCGCCTGATGCGCTATCTCAAGCCGTACCGCCTGATCTTTCTGAGTATGATCATCCTGGGCATCATCACCGGCCTGATTGACATTGTCATGCCGCTGTTCCAGCAGTATGCCATCAACCACTATGTGGCCGGCGGCATCTGCGACACCATCGGCATTTTTGCCGCGGCCTATGCCCTGGTGCTGGTGGTGCAGATTCTCGGCACCGCCGTATGTACCTATCAGGCCAGCTATGTGGAGACCTGCGTGGCCCGCGACATGCGGCGCGAGGGCTTTCACCACCTGCAGACCCTGTCCTTTGGCTATTTCAACCAGAACTCGGTGGGCTATATCCACGCGCGGATTATGAGCGACACCTCCCGCATCGGCGGCACGGTGACCTGGGACCTGATGGACGGCCTGTGGAATGTGTCCTATCTGGTAGGCGCCATTGTGGTCATGCTGCGCATCAACTGGAAGCTGGCCCTGGGCGTGATCGTCATGGTGCCGGTGGTGGCGCTGGCGTCGGTCTATTTCCAGCGGAAGCTGGTAAAGCTGGACCGCAAGGTGCGCGAAACCAACTCGCAGATTACCGGCAAGTTCAACGAGGGCATTACCGGCGTGAAGACCACCAAGACCCTGGTAACCGAGGAGAAGATGGAGCGCGCCTTCCGCGACACCACAGGCAGCATGAAGCGGGTGAGCATCCGGGCGGCGCACTATCGCGCCCTGTTCCAGACGGTGATCTCCTTTGCCGCCTATGTGGCGGTGTCGGTGGTTCTCTGGCGCGGCGGCGTGCTCAGCCGCGAGGGCCTGATGCTGGTGGGTACGCTGTCGGTGTTTCTGACCTACGCCCAGGGCATGATGAACCCGGTGCAGTGGATTGTCCGCGCCATGAGCGACATGGTCACCGTGCAGGTGAACATCGAGCGCTTTACCACCCTGATGGACACCCAGTCCGACGTGGTGGACACGCCGGAGGTCATTGCCAAATACGGCGACACCTTCAACCCCAAGACGGAAAACTGGGAGCCGATGACCGGCGACGTGGAGTTCCGCGACATCTCATTCAAATATCCCGATGGCGAGGAAATGGTCATCGAGCACTTCAACCTTCAGGTGCCGGCGGGCAATACGGTGGCCATCGTCGGCGAGACCGGCGCGGGCAAGTCCACGCTGGTCAACCTGCTCTGCCGGTTCTACGAGCCGACGGCGGGACAGGTGCTCATCGACGGGCGCGACGTGCGTGAGCGCAGCCAGCCCTGGCTGCACTCCAACCTGGGCTATGTGCTGCAGACGCCCCACCTGTTCTCCGGCACCGTGCTGGAAAACCTGCGCTATGGCAACCCGGAGGCCACCATGGAGCAGATTGAGGCGGCCTGCCGGCTGGTCTCGGCGGACAAGGTCATTGCCCGCATGGACGGCGGCTATCAGGCCCAGGTGGGCGAGGGCGGCGACATGCTCTCCACCGGTGAAAAGCAGCTGCTGAGCTTTGCCCGCGCCGTGCTGGCCGATCCGCGGCTGTTTGTCCTGGACGAGGCGACCTCGTCCATCGACACCGTCACCGAGCAGCTGATTCAGAACGCCACGGCCAAGCTGATGGAGGGCCGCACCACCTTTGTGGTGGCGCACCGGCTGAGCACCATCCGCAGCGCCGACGTGATTCTGGTGGTCAGCGGCGGCAAGATTGTCGAGCGCGGCAGCCATGAAGAACTGATGGCGCAGAGGGGTCACTATTATCACCTCTACACCCGTCAGTATGCCGAGGAGAGCACCCGCTCTGCCTGGCAGGAAACCGCGGGCTGAAAAATCCATACTTGACAAACAGCAGATAGGTTTGTATTCTAACGATAGGATACAAACCTATTTGCTTGCGGCAAATCTGCTGCAAAAGCAAGCTGATACGGAACAAGGAGGTATAAACCATGATTTTTCGAGACTATGCCAAGAATCCTGCTGAAAAATATGCGCTGCTGGGCATGGGCTGCATGCGCCTGCCCACCATCCCCGGCACGCAGGAGCCGGACCCGGTCAAGTCGGAGGAGATTATCGACTATGCCTATGCGCATGGGGTAAACTACTTTGACTCGGCCTATGTCTATATGGGCGGCAAGAGCGAGGTTGTGATGGGCAACGCGCTGCGCAAGTATCCGCGCGAGAGCTTCCACGTGGCGTCCAAGCTCCCCGGCTGGAACCTGAAGTCGAGAGCGGACGCCGAGCGCATCTTCAACGAGACGATGGAGCGGCTGAACCTGGGCTACATCGATTTTTACCTCTGCCACGGCATCAACGAGGGCAGCGTGGACGCCTTTACCGACCCGGCCGTCGGCGTGATCCCGTTCCTGGAGCAGATGAAGGCCGAGGGCAAAATCAAGCATCTGGGCTTTTCCAGCCATGCCAAGCCCGAGACGCTGCGCAGATTTGCCTCGCTGCGCGACTGGGACTTTGCTCAGATTCAGATGAACTATCTGGATTGGGAGATATCCACCACCCGGGAAGAGTATGAGATTCTGGAAGAGCTGGGGATCCCGACGGTTGTCATGGAGCCGGTGCGCGGCGGCCGCCTGGCCACCCTGACCCCCGAGACCGACGCCATGCTCAAGGCGCTGGAGCCCGACCGCAGCATCGCCTCGTGGGCGTTCCGCTTCCTGATGGACAAGCCCAACCTGATGGTCATCCTCAGCGGCATGTCCAACATGGAGCAGGTGATGGACAACGTCCGCACCTTTGACGAGTGCGGCCCGCTGAGCGAAAAGGAAAAGGCCGTGCTGAAAGAGGCAGTGGACAAGTTCCGCAGCAGCGTGACCGTGCCCTGCACCGGCTGCCGCTACTGCTGCGACGACTGTCCCATGCAGATCGACATCCCCAAGGTCATGTCGATCTACAACGACTATGGCGTGAACCGCTCGCCCCGTGAGCTGAGCCAGCTGGACGAGCTGACGACCGGCCCGAAGGACTGCGTTGGCTGCGGCTCCTGCGCGCACCATTGCCCGCAGAACATCGATATCCCGGCCCTGATGAAGAAAATCGCCGCCATCGAGCGCTGAGCGCCCGGACGG
>CACXCV010000199.1 GCA_902766215.1 Oscillospiraceae bacterium | reverse complement strand
GCGGCTCACGGGAGAAGGCCCCACTGACGCGCCGTGGGCGGCTCACACCTATCCGCCCTCTCTTTGCCGGCGCTGCTGCCATGGGACAGCCCGATCATTGCCTATCACCATATTTGCCAAGCCATCATAACACAGGATGGCCTGCATTTCAAGACACAAATTGCAATTTTGCACGGAAAATCCGCAATTTCCATCCATCCGATCCAAAAGAAATGCCGCATTTTGAAAAATACGGCGGAATATCTGTGAAAAAACGCTCCAATTTGCCTCCAGCGCCGCTTTTTTAAAGCGGTTTTGTTGACATTGCACGATCAGCCGGTAAAATATAAACAGCCGCGCAGCGATACGCCCCACCTGATGGCCAATATCGCGGCGAAAACGTTATGAAAAGGGAGGACGACCCTCATGTCCAAGAAAGTAAAGCTGACCATCCATCCCAAGTTTCAGATCGGCCAGATTGACCCGCGCCTGTTCAGCGGCTATCTCGAGCCGATGGGCAACCTGATCAACCCCTCGCTCTATGACCCTGCCCATCCCACGGCCAACGCCGCCGGCTTCCGCCAGGACTACATCGACGTGCTGAAGCAGTCCGGCCTGCCAGCCGTGCGCCTGCCGGGCGGCAACTTTGTTTCCGGCTGGGACTGGAAGGACTCCATCGGGCCCAAGGAGCAGCGCAGAAAGCATCTCGACCTGGCCTGGCACCAGTATTACAGCAACGATGTGGGTCACGACGAATATCTGCAGTGGGCCGAGCAGTCGAATTTCGAGCCGCTGTATACCATCAACCTGGGCACCGGCGATATCAACGACGCGATTTATATCACCGAGTATACCAACCATGAGGGCGGCACCTACTGGTCCGACCTGCGCCGCAAGAACGGCCACGAAAAGCCCTATGGCGTCAAGATGTGGTATTTGGGCAACGAGGTGGACGGCCCCTGGCAGGTCGGCTCCTGGGAGCGCGACCCCCGCGGCTACGGCATCCGCGCCAACGAGGTTTCCAAGGCCATGAAGTGGGTTGACGGCTCGATCGAGACGGCGGCCTGCGTGTCCTGCTCGCCCTGCCTGAATCACTATCCGGACTGGGATCGTCAGGCGCTGGAGCAGTGCTATGAGTCGGTGGACTATATCTCCCTGCACCACTATCAGAACGTCCGCCCGGATCATCCCACCTGGATGCTGGGCAGCGCGATCTATTTTGAGGACTACATCAACACGGAAATCGCCCTGTGCGACTACATCCAGACCAAGTGCCGCAGCCCCAAGAAGATGATGCTCTCCTTTGACGAATATGGCGTGATCCCGCATCCGCAGGCGGAAAAGCTCTATTACGGCTCCGGCCCGCACAACATTTACCGCTTGTTCCAGGATCTGTCCTACCGGCCGTATATTACCGGCGGGTTCACCTTTACCGGCGAGCGTTTCCACCATGGCGAGCTGCCTGCCGCGCTGTGCAGCGCCTCGGTAATCATGACGTTCCTGCGCCATGCCGACCGCGTGAAGATCGGCTGCATGACCGGCGGCCTGGGCGCGCTGATCTCCTGCGACAAGGAACACTTCTGGCACTCGGCCTCCTATTATACCTTCAGTTCGTTTATCAAGTATGCCAAGGGCGTGTCCCTGCGCGTGGGCGTAGACTGCGACACCTTTGACATTCCGGGCTTTGCCGCCAACGATCACGACCAGTACGCCGACCGCCAGGGCATCCCGTATATCGACGCCGCCGCGGCCTATGACGAGCTGAACGGCACGGTCAACCTGTTTGTTATCAACCGCTATGCCGACGAGGACAAGACGGCTGAAATCGACTGCACCGGCTTTGAGGGCTATCGCCTGGTGGAGCATCTGCAGATGCACACCGACGACCTGAACGACTATAATACCTGGGAAGAGGAAAAGCTGAACATGAAGGTCAACCCCGAGACGACATTTGAAAATGGCGTGGTGAAGACCAACCTGAAGGCCTATTCCTGGAACGTGTTCCGGTTTGCCAAATAAGCAGCATTGCAGCGGGCGCGCCCCACAGGGCGCGCCCGCTTTGCACTGTCCGGACGCAGCACGGTCAGATAAAAATTGACTCCCACCGGATTATCTACTATAATATGCAGCAGAACGCCGCGGCACCGCGGCAGAGACGAAGGAGATTTAGCTATGTTTGACGATACCTTTGTGGAAGAGCTGGTGGTTCGCCGCCCCACGGTCTGGACGGTGCTGGTGCGGGTCGGGCTGGTGCTGGTGGGCGTGCTGTTCACCATGTTCGGCTTTCTGATTATTCCGTATGTGTTTCCCCTGTGCCTGGCCATTGTGTGCGTGCTGATCTATTTTCTGTTCCGCGCCCAGTATGTGGAATATGAATACGCTTTTACCAACGGCGACCTGGATGTTGACCGCATTGCGGGCAAGCGCTTCCGCAAGCGGCTGGTCAGCATCCCTGAGAGCCAGATCCGCGTGATGGCGCCCTATCAGGCCGAATATGAGCCGGAGGTACGCGACTATCAGGTCAGCCGCAAGCTGGACGTGTCGCCCTCGCCCCGGGCGGCAGGCCGGTGGTTTCTCATCTACGAGCCGTATGAGAACGACTTTGGCTTTCTGGTCTTCCAGCCCACGGAAAAGATGCAGACGGCCATGAAAAAATATCTGAAAGACCGGCTGAAGGGCGGGCCGCAGGCATGAGCGCAAACGGCTTTGCGCCCCCTGCGGGGCTGTGCTGCCGGCTGACCGACGCGGCCTTCGTCGCCTCGCTGCTGCCGCCCCGGGCGGCGGATACGCACAAGGGCGACTATGGCCGCGTTTTTCTGCTGTGCGGCAGCCGGGGGCTGACGGGGGCGGCGGCGCTGGCCGCGCGGGCCTGTCTGCGCACCGGCGCGGGGCTGATCAGCCTGGGCGTGCCTGCCTCGGTCTATCCCATCCTGGCGGTCAAGCTGGACGAGGTGATGGTCTTTCCCCTGCCGGAAGACGGCGAGGGGCGGCTCAGCCCTGCGGCGCTGCCGGCGCTGCTGCCCCAGCTGGCCGCGTGCGACGCCTGCCTGATCGGCTGCGGCCTGGGCCGCGGCGAGGGCGTGCAGAGCGTGGTGCACGCGCTGCTGCGGGCCAGCCGCGTGCCGCTGATTGTGGATGCCGATGGCATAAACGCCCTGTCCGGGCATATAGATGTACTGCGCGAGACGGCCTGTCCCGTGGTGCTTACGCCCCACGACGGCGAGTTTGTCCGCCTGGGCGGCGACGGGGAGGGCGAGCGCTTTGCCGCGGCCATGGCGCTGAGCCGGCAGACCGGCGCGGTAATCCTGCGCAAGGGCTATCGCACCATCATCACCGACGGGGCGGACTGCTGGATGAACACCACCGGCAACCCCGGCATGGCCACCGGCGGCAGCGGCGACGCGCTGGCGGGGATTCTGCTGGCGCTGCTGGGCTTTGGCCTGCCGCCGCTGCAGGCGGCGGCGGCAGCGGCGTGGCTTCATGGTGCAGCGGGCGACCTGGCTGCGGCGGAAATCGGCCAGTATGGCATGACGCCCTCAGACCTCATCGCGCGGATTCCGAGACTTTTGCCATAAGGAGGCGGAGAAAGTGCAGCGGTGGAAAACTGCTGTACCAATGATGTTGCTTGTCCTGCTGCTGAGCGCCTGCAGCAGGAGCGAGAGCCGAATGCAGGAGGCGCTGCATTTCCGCACCAGTCTGCTGCAGGCGCAGCGCTGCGGCTTCACCGCGGAGCTGACCGCCCAGGGCGAGACCGAGACCTATTCCTGCACGCTGGGCTGCGAGGCGGACGGCCAGGGCCAGGTGACCGTCACGGTGATCGAGCCGGAGGAGATTGCCGGGGTGACCGCTGTGGTGAGCCGCGAGGGAACCGAGGTATCCTATGACGGGCTGCGGCTGAGCTTTGGCCAGCTGCGCGGCACGACTACGCCGGTGGGCGCGCCGGGGCTGCTCTATGCAGCATGGACGGGCGGGTATATCGCCGCCTCCGGCAGCGAGGACGGCCTGACGCTCACGCGCTATCTGCTGGGCACCGGCAGCGG
>CACXCV010000198.1 GCA_902766215.1 Oscillospiraceae bacterium | reverse complement strand
TCCTGAAACAGCACGGCGGCCTCGCCCCGGGACAGCCCGCTGACAGAGCCGTGCTGCGGCCGCTCCAGCCCCAGCAGCACCCGCAGCAGCGTGGTTTTGCCGCAGCCGGAGGGGCCCATCAGGCACAGGATGCCCTGCTCGGGCAGCGTGAGGGACAGGTCGTCCAGCACCAGCTTGCCGCCATAGCGCAGGGTCAGATGCGACAGGGTAACCATGCACAGCCCTCCTTTACATCTGGCGCAGCAGCCGGCGGAGCAGCCGCTCCAGCAGCACGCTCAGCACAATGACCACTGCCGTCCAGGCAAACAGCCGGTCGGTTTCTAAGTAAATCTTGCCGTAATAAAGCTGGGTGCCGATGGCCAGCTTGGGCTGGCAGAGCACCTCGGCCGCCACGCCGGACTTCCACGCCAGCCCCAGACTGGTCAGACAGGCCGAGCGGAACCAGGGCCGCAGCGAGGGCAGATAGACCAGGCGCAGCGTCTTCCAGGGGGAAAAGCCATATACCTGCCCCATCTCCAGCAGGGCGCGGTCGGTCTTTGCAATGCCCTCGGCCAGGTTGCCCCAGACCACGGGCAGCACCATCAGCGCCGCAATAAAGCCGGGCAGAATGGTGCTTTTCAGCCAGAGCAGAGCCAGAATGATAAAGCTGGCCACCGGTGTGGCGCGGATCACGCGGATCATCGGCGAGAGCAGCGCACTGCACACGCGGCTGAAGGATGTGGCCGCGGCCAGCAGCGCCCCGGCCAGCGCCCCGGCGGCAAACCCGGCCAGCACGCGCAGCACGCTCATTCCGGCGGTCTGCCAGAACGACGGCTCACCCGCCGCGCGCCACAGAGCGCGCGCCGTGGCAGCCGGCCCGGGCAGAAGCAGCTCGATCCCCATGGCAGAGGAGGCCAGCTGCCACACCAGCAGCCAGAAGGCCAGAACCCCCAGCGACTGAAAAGCCCTCCCGACGCGGGCCGGGAGGGCACGGCGGTCAGCCGCCATAGTAGAAGGCTGCGTCGGGGACGGAGCCGCCCACAGACTGAGGATTGGCCTCAAAGAGCACCTGGAAATACGGCTCAATGGCGGGCTGCATGTCCGCGCCGGTCAGGCACACAATGTGGCAGTTGGGCAGGGCCTTCTTGGCGATGGCTTCGGCCGGGACGATCTCCTGGCCGGCGATGACGGCGGCAGCCGTCTCATCGGTGGTAATAAAGTCGATGGAGGCGGCGTATTCCTCCAGGAACTTGGCCACGGCGGCGGGGTTGGCGTCGGCAAAGTCCTTGCGCACCACCAGGCAGCCCATGACCAGGTCGCCCTCGGCTACCTTGTTCCACTCCTGGGTCAGGTCCAACGCGATGGTATAGTCGCTGTTTTTGGTCATGGCCACGGTGACGTTCGGCTCGGGCAGCATGACAAACTCATAGTCGCCTGTGACCAGCGTGGCCAGCACCTCGTCCATGGAGGCCTTCCAGTCGACGGTTACGTCGGTGCCGATGCTCAGACCGTTCTGCTCCAGCAGATAGCTGAGGATATACTCGGGGTTGGCGCCCTGGCCAAAGGCGGTGATGGTCTTGCCGCGCAGCTGATCCAAGCTGGTGATGGGGCTGCCGTCCACGCCGGTCTGCTGCAGCAGGTACAGCACGCCCAGCGTGTTCAGCGCCAGCAGCTGCACCTGACCCTCGGTTTTGGCATAGGCCATGGCGGCGGAGTTGGTGGGCAGCGCGGCAATCTGGTATTCGCCGCTGATGACCTTGGCCATCACATCGGCGGTATCAGAGGTTAGGGTGAAGGAATAGTTGTTGGCGGCCTTGCCCTCCTGGGCGTCGGCCATCAGCTTGGCCATGCCCATGCCGGTGCTGCCCTTCAGCACGGCCACGTTGATGTCGGCGGGGACGAACGGCTCCTCTTCGGTGGTGTCATCCACCGGCTGGTCGTCGGGCAGAACGACCGGTTCGCCGGCCGGCTCGTCAGAAGATTCGGTGGAGTTGTCGGGCGTTTCAACAGTGGCGTTCCCGTTGTCGGCGGGGGCGTCCGGCGTCTCGGCCGGTTTGCCGGCGCAGCCGGCGCACAGTGCCAGCAGCAGGCACAGCGTTAAAAACAGGGACAATGTTTTTTTCATCATAAATCAACCTTTCATTCTGTTGTCAAATGAGCAGCAGGATCAGACCGCGCCGTCGTCCATGCCGCGCAGCTGGTTGGGCGAGCAGAGCAGCACCGTCTTTCCCTCGCGCCGAATGGCGCCGGAGGCCTCCAGCGTGTCCATGGCGCGGTAAAGCGAGGCGCGGCCCAGATTCAGCTCGTTGGCCAGGCGGGTCATGGGCGGCAGCGGTGCAGCGCCGCCGCTGGCATGCTCCAGCAGCCACTGCGCCAGCTTATGCACGCTGTCACCCGCGGACAGACCGGCAATTTTGCTGTTGAGAAACGCAATGCGGTCCGAGAGGTAGCGGATATAGTTTTCCGCGAGCAGGAACTGCTGATGCATCAGTTCACGCAGCAGCCCTTCCTGCACAAACACCACCTCGCAGGGAGCGCCGCAGTGCAGCCGGGTGGCAAACTCCTCTGCCTGGCAGAACAGCACCGCCATGCCGAAGGCTGCGCCGGGGAGCTGGGTGCTGACGGCCAGCTCGTGCCCGTCCAGCGCGGTGCGCGAGACGCGGATGCGCCCGCTGAGCAGCACGCCCAGTGCCCGGTCGAACTGCCGCCCGGCATAAATCAGCTCGTCGCGGCCATAGCGGCGCAGATAGCACCGGCCGTCTGCCATGGCAGGCCGCAGCGCGCTGTCCAGCCACGCGGCGTCCACGCCGGCGAAAATGCGGCAGGACAGCAGCGTTTCCAGCTGCCGGGGGGAGAGTAGCTCGGCCATTGCCCATCACCAACTGTCTCATTTAATACATTTTACGCCCCATAGGATACAGCAGTGCTGCACAAATGTCAAGGGGGCCGAAAAAGAATTTTTGACGTTCAGAGGATTCACAAACCAGAGCAGCCGTGGTATAATAGCCGTGTGTAACTGTCAAAGTATATAAAAACTGCCAAGGTAAATTGTGCAGAATGTCGAGATACGGGAGGGAATGAGCATGCCTGACCAGGAGAGTATTCTCAACTATAAACAGGCCCGAACCATCGGGCGAAAATATGTGGCTGACCACAGCAAGGACGCCTTCGGCGGAATGCTGCCGGTGCTGGACGAACTGCTCAAAGGCGTGGACGTCAGCGGCGAGCTGCGCCTGGGCGAACAGGAAATTCCGCTGAATCTGGTGGTGGGCACCCGCACCGCTACCCGGTCCAATGCCTTTGCCGGCAACTTTATGCCGCTGCTGGCTGAAAACAGCGAGTTTGGCATCAAGTGGTGTAACCTCTACAACTCACACATCGAGGAGGGAATCCGCGACCCGATCCGCGTGTATGAATATCTCAACCGCTATTATGTGCAGGAGGGCAACAAGCGCGTGAGCGTGCTGCGCTATTGCCAGGCCGTGTCGGTGTATGCCAAGGTGACGCGGTTGATCCCCCGGCGCGACCCCAGCAACAAGGCGATTTCCATTTATTACGAATTTCTGGATTTTGACCGGCGGGAGAGCTTTCCCAACCTGTGGTTTTCCCACCGGGGGAGCTTTACGCGCCTGGTGGGGATTGTCCGCGACTATACGCTGCTGCACCCGTCGGAGGACAGCGTGGCCGATCTGATCCGCGAGGGCTATCGCCACTTCCGCGCGGCCTATCATGCTGCGGACATGCAGATTCCCATCACCACGGGTGACGCCTACCTGGAATATGTCTGCATTTTCGGCTTTGAGCCGGATCCGGATCCCGAACAGCTGGCGGCCAATGTACGCAACTGCCAGCACCACTTCGAGCTGCTGGCCCTGCGCAGCGACGACACGCTGACGACCATCGAGCAGCCCGGCGAGCCGGTACGCAAATCGTTTTCCCTCTTTGGCAAGCGCCCCACCAAGCTGAAGCTGGCCATGGCCTATGAGAGCACGCCGGAGTTCAGTCTCTGGACGGCGACCCACGACCTGGCCCGCCAGCGGCTGGAGCGGGAATATGGCGACCGGCTGGAGTTTGCCACCCGCTTCTGCATCCCTGTGGGCGAGGACGCCTATGGCGCGCTGCGCACCCTGCTGGACGAGGAGCAGCCGGACATTCTCTTTGCCACCAGCCCCAATATGGGTGACAGCGTGCTGCGCCTGTCGCTGGAGCGGCCCGAGCAGCCCATCCTCTGCTGCGACCGCGCGCAGCCCAAGCGCGACATGGTGACCTATTACCCCAAGATTTACGAGGGCAATTTCCTGGCGGGCATCCTGGCCGGATCGATGACCCAGACGAACACGCTGGGCTATATGACTGCCATTCGCATCCAGCGGGACGTGACCAGTCCCATCAACGCCTTTGTGCTGGGCGCGCGGATGGTCAACCCCCGCGTGCGGATTGTCAACTACCGCATGGGCAAGACCGACCTGCAGGAGGAGGACTTTATCCGGGCGCGGGCCGAGATGGCCCGGCACGACTGCGACATTGCCCTGTGCAAGTATGAGACGGACAGCCCGCTGGTGCGCAAGGGCTTCCCGGGCGTGATTGCCCAGCTGTATCTGCTGGGGCGGGGCGGCTTCCCGCTGGACTGCTTCGGCGCCATCGCGCTGGACTGGACGGTGTTTTACCGCTATCTGATCGACGACATCCTGCAGCACCGCAGCAGCATGCTGGACGTGTTCAAGCCGGATCACGAGCGGGCGCTCCACTTTGGCTGGGGCATCCAGACCGGCATTCTGGACGTGTTCGGCGTGGACGCCTTTATGGGCCACAACACTATGCGCCTGATGCGCATCTTCCGCCAGCTGGTGATCGACGGCGCGGTACACCCCTTCGACGGCCCGATTTATGACCGCGACGGCGTGCTGCGCTGCGAAAAGCACGGCACGCTGAGTCTGCTGGACGTGCAGACCATGGACTGGTATACCGACGGCGTGATTGAAACCATTCAGGCCGAATAATCCCAAGCGAAAACGACAGCGCCGCCGCACCATCTGGTGCGGCGGCGCGATTGGTTTATCCGGGGGGGATTACAGCGTCTGCTCGGTCAGCCAGGACATGATCCCGTGCTCGTTGTGATAGGTGGGGATCCAGGTGGCGTGGTTGGCGCTGAAGCGCTCGCGCAGGGACATGTCCGGGTCGGTGGCGATACCATAGGCTGCCAACTCCTCCGGGCTGTAGAGCGTCAGGTGAACGTTGCGGTTGCCGGCGTCGCGCAGGGCCATGACGCCGTCCACGATGTACTTGTGGCGATAGATGGTGTGATCCACATAGGCGGTGGAGATCCACAGCTTGGCGTTGACCAGGCCGCAGAGGATGGAATAGGTCTCGGGCGTCATCGAGGGGCAGACGGGTGCAGCGGCGGCAAACAGGTCGGCGCCTACACTCATGGCGCGGATGGTGCCCGCGCCGCCCATGGACATACCGGTGACATAGACGCGGCGGCGGTCCACCAGGCCGTCCTTGATCATCCCGCGGATGATGTCGCACACGGCGGCCAGATACTCGCGGTACCAGCCGACCTTGCCGGTCATGTCGCTGTGCGCAAAGTCGCCGTTCATGTTGGGCGGCACCATGTTGGCCGGCTGGGGCGCCTGGGGCGCCATGACAAACATGTCGGGATACTGCTCGGAGAACTGGATGGGACCATAGTCCGTGGCCAGCTGGGTGATGTTGTCGGTGCCGCCGTTGCCGCCGCCGTGGAGGAACAGAATCAGCGGACGCGGGCCCTTGGCCTTGGGCGTGTAGAGACGGTAAATTACCTCGCCCTCTTTTTTGGCGGCATAGCGCTCGAGTCCCTCGACCTGCTCGTCGTCCATCTCGGCACGGGTATAGCGGTCGCCGGCGACGGTCAGCGTCCAGCCGTGGCGATAGTTGAACAGCGCGGTCTTGATGGACAGCTTGCTGCCCTCGGCCGAGACGGACTCGATGGCCACGGGCACAGGCTCGCCGCCGGGCTGGCGGGGCGGCAGCTCCAGCTTGACCTGATCGGCGGTTACGGGCGCATGGGCCAGCAGAAAGCCGAAGCCGGTCCAGCCGCTGTCAAGTACGCGGGAGAAGGAAGTATTCTTAGCCATGGAAAAGCTCCTTTCAAATCGTCAAGATCAGTTTGTCTTGCTCCCTTATATTATAGACGAAACGGGCGGTTTTTTCAATCGGCTTTTTGGGCGTTTGCACAGCCGGCGTCCGGCGTCGCCGGCTCGTAGATCCGGCGGATGGGTTTGCGCCTGCGCCAGATGGTCAGCCAGCAGGCCAGTGCTGTAGCCGCTCCGCAGAGCGTAAGGCACAGGCGATAGTCCATTATCTCGCCCAGCGCGCCGATGACCAGTGACAGCACGCTGATCGAGGCCATGATCATCATCTCGGAGAATGCGTTGACCCGGGCGCGCAGCGATTCGGGGATATAGCGCTGCACCGCCGCCTCGCGCAGGGTGGCGCTGTTGGCCCCCAGAAAGCCGCACAGGCCGCGGTTGACCAGCATGGCGGGGTAAGGCAGCCAGAGCAGGCACATGTCCATCAGCCCATAGAATTGCTGCACGAAAAAGACAAAGCCGTATTTTCTCCGGTCAGGGATGGTCACGCGGTACTGCACCGCGCCGCCCAGCGCTCGTCCCAGGAACTCCGCCACGGTGAAAAACGAGTACATGCCCGCGCTGAAGCCCGGCGCAGTGCGGAAAAACGCCACCAGAACCGGATAATAACCGTTGGACACGCCGTTTGTCACGGCCGAGTAGGAAAAGATGTTCATCAACCCCGGCTCATTGCGCAGATAGCGGATGGCTTCGGCGGTGTCCTGCCGCCACATCCGAAGGCTGAAGCGCTGGCCCTCGGCCAGGCGGTGCTGCTCGCTCAGACGGATGCCGCTCTCTGTCAGAGCAGCTAGAATGCTCAGCCCGCCTTGGACGATGAGCATCCACGCCACGCCCAGCGTGTCCATCAGCACGGCGGCCAGCGGCGTCATCAGCACCCGCAGCAGGGGATAGAGCGTGGTGGAGACGGCATAGCCCTTTTGCTCCAGCCCCTCAGGGATCAGCTTGGGATAGATGCTGCTATAAGCCAGCTCGTCAAAGGAGCCAAGGCAGGCCAACAGCAGCGAATAGGCCAGATAGCCGGCGTAGCTGAACCGGAACCGCAGCAGGTACAGGCCCATCAGGGCATAGAGCAGGCCGTTGAGCAGGTCGCCGCCCACCAGAAAGGGCTTGCGCGGCAGCCGGTCCATCAGCGGGGCCAACAACAACGGCAGGACAAAGTAGGGGATCAGCTGGATGGCGACGATCAGCGCGGCGGCCAGCGTACTGCCGGTTTCGTCAAACACCAGAAACGACAGGGCAAAGCCGCCGGCGGTGCCGCCGATGGCGCCCAGCGTGGTGGCTGCGATGAGCAGGGTATAGTTGCGGGTCCAAAGACGTGGTTTCATGTCATCTCACCTCGCTGTTATCGTACCATGCAGCTGAGGAAAAGAAAACCCGTGTGTTGTGAGAAACATTTCTCACGACGCGCGGGTTAAATAATCAAATATCGTATTTAATAGGAAAACTGCGCAGCAGCTCGTATGCCTGCTTGTACTGCCGGGCGGCGGTGTGCCACTCCAGCAGCCAGGGCAGGTGAAACGAGGCATAGCCAATGGGCAGCTCGTCGCGGCAGCGGCGAAAACAGGCCAGCAGCATGGCGCCATAGTCCGGATCGTGGAGATAGTCCGGGTGCTCCAGCCGGTAGCGCACCACCTGGCACATCAGCCGGGCCAGCGCCGGGTCTATGGCGTCGTCGCCGGGCGCCGTCTCGGCCCGGCGGATGGTCTCCAGCGCCACGGCGTGTTCGCCGCGTTTTTCCTGGCAGATGGCCAGCTTGTGCAGGCTCATCTGGCTGGGCTGCGCCAGCTGCGAGAAGTAGGCATACGCCTCGTCCCAGCGGCCGACGCTCAGCTGCGTGGCGGCGGTGTTATAGCGGATGGAGTCCAGTTCGTCCGGCAGGTTCAGCGCCCGGGCCAGGCGGGCGGCGATGGCATAGTGCTGCTTCATGTTGGGCAGGTCCAGCAGGTTGCTGTAGCAGTTGCCCAGAAACAGCTGGCAATAGAGCATCAGACAGGGTGCGCCCAGCTGCGCGGCCTGGGTATAGCCTGCTTGCAGATATTCTACCGCAGCGGTGTAGCTGCTGCCGGACTCATAGGCCTCGGCCCCGGCGTGGAAGCTGGTCAGCGCGCAGGGCAGCAGGCGCGCGGCTTCGTCACAGCGGTTTTGCAGGATGCGCTGCAGCGCCAGCTGACGCGGCTCCAGCACTGGCTCCAGCTCGGTGGGAAGCGGGCGGCTTTCGTCGGAGAGAAAGGCGCCCAGCAGCATAGCGTCGGCTGCCCAGCCGCTGCCCAGCAGCGCCTGCTTCTGCCCGGCAAAGGCGGCGGACAGCGCGTGCCGCCTTGAGCCGGAAAACAGCTCGCCGGAGAACAGCGCCTCGTACAGCGGCTCGATCAGCGCTCCGGCATCGGGGCAGGGGTGGTATTCCAGGCCCAGCCGCTGAAACAGCAAGGACAGAATCTCATCGGACGCTTCGGCCTTGCCCTGCTCGATTTTGGACAGGTAGGACACGGCGCAGATCCCGCGGCAAAGCCCCTCCTGGCTCCAGTCGCGGCGCACCCGCTCGCGCCGGATCAGCAGCCCGGTCATCTGTGAATTCATGGGTTCCTCCTTGCCGGTCAGAGCTCCCAGCCGGAGAGATAGGCCTCCTGCGCGGGGGTCAGCGCGTCGATGGTCATGCCCTGACCGGCCAGCTTCAGCCGCGAGACCTCGGCGTCGATGTCCTCGGGCACCTCGTAAAGGTTGGGGCGGAGCGAACGGCCGTGCCGGGCCAGATATTCCAGACTCAGCGACTGGATGGCAAAGCTGGTGTCCATAATCTCGGCGGGATGGCCGTTGCCGGAGGCCAGATTGACCAGCCGGCCCTCGGCCAGCAGGTTCAGCGTGCGGCCGTCGGGCAGTTCATAGCCGGTGATCTCCGCCCGGCGGGGATACACCCGCACGGCCAGCGCGGCCAGATCGTCGGGATTAACCTCCACATTGAAGTGGCCGGCGTTGGACAAAAAGGCGTTGTCCTTCATGCGCAGCATGTGCTCGCGGGTGATGACGTCGCGGCAGCCGGTGGCAGTGACAAACAGGTCGCCCAGGGGCGCGGCCTCGAGCATCGGCATCACGCGGCAGCCGTCCATGCTGGCCTCCAGCGCCTTGATGGGGTCGATCTCTGTGACGATGACGTTGGCTCCCATGCCCCGGGCGCGCATGGCGATACCCCGGCCGCAGTAGCCATAGCCGGCCACCACCACCGTCTTGCCTGCCACCAGCAGGTTGGTGGTATGCATGATGGCGTCCCACACACTCTGGCCGGTGCCGTATTTGTTGTCATAATAGTGCTTGCACTTGGCGTCGTTGACGTTCATCATCGGGAAGGGCAGGGCCCCGGCCCTGGCCCGGGCACGCAGCCGGTGCACGCCGGTGGTGGTCTCCTCACAGCCGCCGATCAGCCGGTCGGCCAGCTCGGTATGGGTGCTGCACAGCAGCTCCAGCAGGTCGCCGCCGTCGTCGATGAGCAGGTCGGGATGGCAGGCCAGGGCGGCGGTCAGGTGCGCGTGATATTCCTCGGGCGTGGCCCCGTGCCAGGCATAGACGTTGACGCCCAGGCTGGCCAGACCGGCGGCCACGTCGTCCTGGGTGGACAGCGGGTTGCAGCCGGTGGCGTGAACCTCGGCCCCACCGTCCTTCAGGCACAGGGCCAGATAGGCGGTTTTCGCCTCGAGATGGATGGACATGGTAATTTTCATTCCGGCAAAGGGCTGCTCTCTGGCAAAGCGGGCGCGGATGGCAGACAGCGCAGGCATAAAGTCCTGCACCCACCGAATCTTCATGCGGCCGTATTCAGCGCCGGCCGGGTCGCGGATGATGCTCATGGTGCCACTTCCTTTGTGTTTCAGGTTGGGTGTATCGTATCACACTTTGCGGCCAAAAGAAAGTCCCGGGCACGTTCTGTGCCCGGGAACCCGTTTCTGCTGGGAACGAAGCCGTCAGCCGGCGGTCTGTGCCAGCGGCTCCAGCTGCACGCGCACATAGACCCGGCTCCCGGCGGTGGAAAACGTCCAGCACAGGACAAGACCCTCTGCCGGGCAGCACACCCGCAGGGTATCGCCGTCTGCTTCGGCGTCGCAGCCGCAGGACAGATAAAAGTCGAGAAACGCGCTGCTCCACGCCTGCTGCGTGTCCAGCGTTTCCACGCTGCCGCCGGACTGACATTGCAGCGGCTCCAACGCCAGCCGCTCAGTCCAGCTCAGACGCTGCGGGTCGCCGGGCAGCAGGTGCCGTGGGACAGGCAGCGCGGCGAACAGGTCGGTACGGTCGGCCCGCCCGGCCACCGGCAGCCGCTGCCAGCCCATACAGCAGGACACCGCGTCCTCCCCGGCCCGCAGGCTGACATAGGCCGACGCGCCGCTGTCTGTGCAGAGCCAGAACGCCGCGCTGCCAGCCGTGCCGCTGCTGCGGCAGACAGCGACACAGCCGTTTTCTGCCAACGAAGCGTTCAGCGCTGCCTCGGCCTCTGCCAGAGAGCGAAGGCCCAGCAGCATGCCGCGCCCGCCCTGCCCCGTGCCGAACTGGCTGCTGTAGCGCGCGGCATCCACCTGCAGCCCGGAGAAAAGAATCAGACCGTCCTGCTCGGTGCCAAGGCGCATGGGATAGGGCGACGGGGCGCAGCCGCAGAGCAGCGCCAGCAGGCAGCACAGGCACAGCATGCGGCAGAGCAAAGCGCGATGATATTTATACCGTCGGATCAAACCAAGTAGAGCCGCCATAGTTACCATATACATAGGTATGAGCTGTGTTACTGTTCCACCCAAAGTGAGCGATTTCATATACGAAGCCAGAAGAATCTTCATAATAGCCATAAACAGTTACTGCGTGCATACTAACACTGCTAGATGGGGCGGGTGCAAGTTGGCCAAATAAAATGACGGGAAAACCTGAGTCGATCTCGCTTTTAATCCCTGTAGCCAGTAGCGAATATCCGTAATCAGCTGTAATCCGATATTGCGAACAGAAAGCATCAAGGACGTCGGCAATCTGCCAAGGCACTGTACCGCCGGAAAAACCCAAGTCATCTTCGCCAATCGCAATAAGATAATTCGTAAGGCGTGCTGCGGCAAGGCCCGATGAAGACGTATAATTACTGGCCAGCGTAAGCTCTCCTTGATCATCCCAATACCGTAAAATCATATTTGCAGCAATATAACCACAATAACCGCCATCCACATAGCCAAAGGTATTAGCATTGTCCTCTGCAAAAAATTGGTACCCATTGGGGACATAGGTGTACCCAGCACTATTTCTTTCATATCTAGTTGCAATTGTTGAATCAACAACAGCCGAATCATGAGAAGAAATGAATGTGGATATGTTTTTGTCTTTGCTATCCATCAACTCTTTTACTCTGGAATTGCATGCTTTTGCATATTCAGAAGTCCTTGATAAAGAAATAGTTTCATTAAGCATAGTATGCACATATGAGCCGTTCTCTATAATGTAATAAAACGTTGGTCCGCCGTAAATAAGCTGAGCAGAAGAGGATGCTTCCAAGTATGGTGATGTACCGCTATCGGAGTACTCTACAAAAATACCGGATGCGTTATGGAAAATGAAATAGCCCGAAGGCGAGGTTTCTATGAGAGTAAATTTATTTCCGGCAAAATCATTTATAGAGCGGATATTTGTGATGCGTAGTGATTCATTTAGTGAGTGAATCATGCTGTTGTACACGAACAACTCAGCTTCTGCAATTGTTTGGTCGCCTTTTGGGATTGTGATTGTGCCAGCAGCTACGCTGCAAGGCAAGATAAGCTGTAGGAGCAGTGCTATCAAAAGAGAAAAACAGACATGTTTATGGGTGAGTTTCTTAGTTTTGAAAAACATAAATCCTCCTTACGCACTTACAAAAAGCAACAACTACTACAAAAGGTACCTTTTACTAAAATTATACTGATAATGATAGCACTGTCAATTGTAATTAATTGACATAATAAAGCAAAAAAAATTGTGCATATTACACATAACACGAAAGATTGAGTTACATCAGAGTAGCTGTTGATTCAGGAATAAAAAGTTTACACCCTTCGACTGGACTTTCCCGCCGCAATCGGGTATGATAAACCCAAATTGACACCCGAGAAAGGGGCGCGGCT
>CACXCV010000197.1 GCA_902766215.1 Oscillospiraceae bacterium | reverse complement strand
GCACCTGATCATTGCCACCCAGCGCCCCTCGGCCGATGTGATCACCGGCCTGATGAAGGCCAACATTCCCTCGCGGATTGCCTTTGCCGTGGCTTCGTCGCTGGAGTCGCGCATCATCCTCGACACCCCCGGCGCGGAAAAGCTGGTCGGCAAGGGCGACATGCTCTATGCCCCTCTGGGAACCGGCAAGCCGCAGCGCGTACAGGGCTGCTTTATCACCGACGGCGAGGTGCAGGCGGTGGTGGACTATATCAAAAATGGTGCCGAAGCGTCCTACTCTACCGAGGTGATGGAGCAGATCGACCGCCAGAGCGAGCAGCAGGGGAAGGGAAGCGCCGCATCCGGCGGCACCGACGAGCTGGAAAGCGCCCACGACGAGATGCTGCCCGCCGCAGTCGAGGTCATTCTGGAAACCAAACAGGCCTCGGTCTCCATGCTTCAGCGCCGGCTGAAGCTGGGCTATGCCCGTGCGGCGCGGATTGTGGATGAAATGGAAGAAATGGGCATCGTCGGCCCGTTTGAGGGTTCCAAGCCGCGCCAGCTACTGATTACCAAGGAGCAGTGGCAGCAGCTGCAGGGGAATGCGCCGGCTGCCATCCCGGCGGAAGATGACGCGCCGCCCTGGGACGAGGAAT
This sequence comes from Oscillospiraceae bacterium, assembly GCA_902766215.1. Classification (GTDB taxonomy): domain Bacteria; phylum Bacillota; class Clostridia; order Oscillospirales; family Oscillospiraceae; genus RUG11142. Next base: position 5,567 of record CACXCV010000197.1, on the reverse strand, counting down.
CGCCCGAGGAAGAGTCGGAATAAAAACGAGTAAAATCGAATATCAGCCGCTTTGATCTGCATAAAATTGCAGTTCGAAGCGGCTGATTCTTATTTTTCAGATTTCTATCCCATGACATGAACAGCGCGCATAGAATGGGGGAGCAGGGAAGGAGGATTTGAAATGCTGCAATATGATCGTGAGGCGGCAGTGGCCTATGCGCACCGCTGGGCCTTTGACCGCAACCCGGACTTTTACAATTATGACGGGATCGGCGGCGACTGCACCAACTTTGCCTCCCAGGTGCTGCTGGCGGGCGGCGCGCCGATGAACTATACGCCAACCTTTGGCTGGTATTACATGGACGCCAACAACAAGGCGCCGGCCTGGACCGGCGTGGAATATCTCTTCCGGTTTTTAACCGGAGACAATCCGCGCTGCGGCCCCCGGGGCATGGTTGTCCCATTGGAGCAGATCGAGCCGGGCGACATCATCCAGCTGTCGTTTGACGGCGAAACCTTTGCCCACTCACCGGTGGTGGTGTCGGTGGGCAGCGAACCGACGCCGGAGCAGATTCTGGTGGCGGCCCACACCATCGACAGCGACAACCGCCCGCTGGCTACTTATGACTATCAGGCGCTGCGGCCGGTCCACATCACGCATCTGATTCCTTGTCGGGCTTCATCGCCTGTACCAGGGGACTTGCGTCCGCCGCAATCCTGAGCTCGGCGCTCTCAATGTGCGTGTAAATCTGGGTGGTGTTCAGGTTTTCGTGGCCCAAGACCTCCTGCACTGTCCGCACATCCACGCCACCCTGAAGCATCATAGTCGCCGCCGTGTGGCGCAGCTTGTGGGCCGAATACTGCGCCGGGTCGATCCCGGCGGCGAACAGGTGCTTTTTCACCATGCGATGCACGGCGCTGGTGCTCATGCGGTTGTGATCGCGGGAAATAAAGAGCGGCCGCGGGTCTTTCATGCCGTCGGTATTGCGCTCGTGGCGGATATAGTCGTCCAGCGCCTCCTGACAGGCCTCGCTCATGTAGACAAAGCGCTCTTTGTTGCCCTTGCCCAGCACGCGCAGCTGGTCGCCGGTCACGTCGGACAGATTCAGCCCGGTCAGCTCAGAGATCCGCAGGCCGCAGTTGAGAAAGATGCAGAGAATGGCATAGTCTCGTTTAGGGTACAAACCATCAATGGAGCGCAGCAGACGGATGGACTGTTCGAGTGTCAAAAATTTTGGCAGCGACCGGCGCAGCTTGGGATACTCCAGGTCGGCCACCGGATTTTCGTCCAGCTGCTTGGTGCGCACCGTCAGGTATTTATAAAAGGATTTGATGGCGGAAAGCTTGCGCGCCCGGGCTGCCGCGCCGATCCCGGCATGTTCGGACGCCGTGTCGGGAAACTTGACCCGGTCGTTGGCCAAATAGGTCAGGTAGTCATAAATCTGCGTGGTGGTAATCTGTCGGATGAACGCGATGTCACAGTCGCGGATGTCGATGCTGTCCAGGTCGGTGTCATACGGCATGTCGTCGTGCATCAATTTCATAAACCGCAGAAACATCCGCAGGTCCAGATGATATTCGGCAATGGTCTTGGCCGACTGGCCGCGAATCGTCTCGTGGTAGGACAAAAAGTCGCGGAGCACGCGCGGACAGTCGCTGTAGGCGCTGTAAGATGGCACAGTGCATCATCTCCATAAAATTCCTGCGCTCGGCGGTTGACGCAGCGGCGCAAAGAACGGCTTGGTCTTTCTAAGAACATTATAGCATACTCATCGCTCGAACGCAACAAAATTTTTATTTTGTTGCGTTCGTTGTTGCCACCGAACCGGTTCCCTCGCAACAAAATACCCGTTTTGCTGACGTTCAGCGTTGATTGTCTGGCGCTGCCCTCTGCGCCCCAGTTTACACACCTCGCGCGCAAATGTCAACATGGTGAGGTGTATCATTATGAGATGAGCCGCCGTGAAATCCTCGGTTTCCCACTCCCGGCACAGAGAAAAGAGGTCGCTGTATGCCCCGGTGTCCTTCGGTCGGCGGTCGATCACGGCTCGGATAGAGCCTGCCAATTTTTCATAATTCATGTACTGTTCCTTTCCAAATAGAAAGAGGGGCTACCCCTTTCGAGATAGCCCCTCGGCTATACTCCTGCCCTCGCAGAAGCCTTATTTATTTAACTTCAATAACTCCGCCAGCACGAATATTGGCAGAAGCAGAATTAACAAAACGATATACATATCATTCCACCACCAATTCGCAGTCAATCCAACCTCCGGCACTTAAACATTCACCAACAAAAGTGATGGTGTCACCGACCTTAACGGTTTTAAGATTTTCCTCTTGCTCTTTCTCAAACTCGGCGTAGAAAACAACGATTGTATTTCCTATCGTCTTTTCCAAGGTCAAGGTGGCTCCGCCTGTCAGATTAAACAATCCATCGTTGGTCATGTCATCAATTTTGGCGGTCACTTGATAGCGATTGTTTTTATACAGATCATCGGCAACCAGTTCGTTTTCCTTGTATGCCTTATAGATTTCCTCAAAAGTGGCAGTCCCTACCGTATCTTCTTCGGCAGTGGAAGGTTCGTAACCATTTTTGTGCGGTTCTACCGTAATATCCACTACAAAGAAAATCATACAGACAACGGCGACAGCAACACCAATGATCACGCCCGTTGATTTTTTTGCGATGCTAAACACAATCATAAGAACAATGCCTAAGAGAAATCCACCAGCCAGTATCCACAGAAACGGGGTCATTCGTCATCAACTCCCTTCAAAATCGGCTCATGAACGCCCTTGACCCAATTCATGTCGCCGTACTTATACATTCCCTCATACAAGGGGCGGTTGCCGAAAATACTCTTGATGGTGGACACCTGAAACCGCTTGGAGGAGCGGGTCTGGTATCCCGCCTTTTCCAGCAGCTCCGTGATACCCAGCATGGACACACCGTCATCGTACTTCTCGAAGATGAACTTCACGATGGGGGCTTCTTTCTCGTCGATCACGAGAACGCCATCGACCACCTTGTAGCCGTAGGGGCGGCGACCGCCGCTGTACCCGCCGCAGGAAGCCTTGATGGAACGACCCTTGCCGGTACGCAGAGCGATGTTCTTTCGCTCCTGCTCCGCCAGGCACATCCATATAGATCCGACACGGCAAGTTTGCCCTTACGGCGTTGCCTCAAACGGGAACGCCGGCAGGCCGGTGCCGCCGTAGAGATTGACCACGCAGTAGTTCTCCTCTGCAAAGGACAGCGTAATCTGGCTGCCGGGCTGGAGCGCATCGGCCTTCAGAACCAGCTGATCGCCCTCCGCGGTGCACACCGGCTCCACCGGAGCGCCGTCCACAGTCACGCGCAGCGCCTGCAGCTGGCCGCCGCGGATGTGCAGGCCGCCGGCTGTGTTTTTCCACTGCACGGTGACCTGCCCCGGCTTCAGCCGGACAGAGTCCATAGACGGGCTGTCAGCCTGCACGGACTGCGCATAGGCGTTTTTCAGCGCCAGCAGCGCCAATCGTTCACCGGCCGGACGCTTCATTCTGGGATGGATGTTGTTTTCGGTGCCGCTGTCCATGATGTTGGCGCAGAAAAAGCGCGCATCGCTGTCAGCCAGCGCCTTTTGCAGCCGCCGCACGCCGGGATAGTCCCCTGCCGTGACATGCGCCCAATGGCCGAACGGCGCCAGCATCACCTGATAAAACGGCAGCTCCACGCCCCAGAGTTTGCTCCAGCTGCGCTGCACGGCGCGCATATAACCGTCATAGCTGGCGTTGCCGTCATCGCTCTCGCCCTGGTACCAAATGACGCCGCGCACACCATATGGCGCAAGGGGCCGCACCATATTGTCAAACAGGACACCCGGCGCATTGGCGCTTTTCGGCCCCAGCTGCATCATAACCATCTCGGTAGGCGGCGTTTTCGGCATCTCCATCGTCTTCCACAGCTCGGACATGTCCTTTCCCATCAGCATCACGTCTTCAACGGCGCGTTTGCGGGCGGGGTCTGCCGCGGCCTGCATCTGCTGCATTTTTTCATAGCGCGGCCAGTCCAGCTCGTCCAGCTGCGCCTGATACTGTGCCAGTGCCGGGGCAAAAATGGGGTCCGCTTCGATCTCGGCCCGGTCAATCCAGGTTATCGCCGGCGTACCGCCCCAGTTGCAGCCAATCACACCCACCGGAACGCCCAGCGCCTGGCGGAGCTTGGCAGCAAAATAGTACCCCACAGCGGAGAACCAGGGCACATCCTCCGGCGTGCAGCCGCGCCAGAAGCCATAATCCTCAAACCGTCCGCTTTCATAGTGGCCCGGGTAGCTTACCTCGGGATAGTCGAAAAAGCGCAGCTGCGGATCGTTGGCGCCGGGTGCAATGTCAGGCTCTTCGATATCGTATCTGAACGGGAACTCCATATTGGACTGGCCGCCGGCCAGCCAGACCTCGCCCACTGACACGTCGGTAAAGGTCAACTCCTCCGCCGTCTTCTCCGACCGAATGTGCATGGTCAGGCCGGTTTCCGCCTCGCGTGCAGGAAGCGAAACCTGCCACTGCCCTGCCCGAACCTGTGCTGCGGCAGAATCACTGCCCAGCGTGACCGTGACCCGGTCGCCCTCTGCTCCGCGGCCCCAGACGGCAACCGGCTGCTGCCGCTGCAAAACCATATGCGATCCAAATATCATTGCGGGTTGTAATTTCATATCTTTCTCCCCTGTTTTTCCTTATTATTAATAATGTGATGTAAATGATGCAGTCAAAAAAGCGGCCCCCGATGAATCGGAGGCCGCTTTGCAACGCTTACTCTGCCTCGGCGGCTTTCTTGGCTTCCTCAATGACCTTCTGCTGGGTCAGCGCGGGCGCTTCTTCATAGCGCTCGAACTTGAAGGAGAAGTAGCCACGGCCCTGCGTCATGGAGCGCAGGTCGGTGGCATAGCTGCTCATCTCGCCCATGGGCACCTCAGCCTCGACCACCTGCTCGCCGTCCTCGTTGGGGTTCATGCCCAGCACGCGGCCGTTGCGCTTGGAAATGTCGGACATGATGTCGCCCATGTACGCATCAGGAACGGTGACCTCCAGCTTGCCGATCGGCTCGAGCAGGACGGGGTTTGCCTTGGGCAGGCCCTCTTTATAGGCCAGCGAGGCTGCCGTCTTGAACGCCATTTCGGAGGAATCGACCGGGTGGTAAGAGCCGTCGACCAGCGTGGCCTTCAGGAACACGACCGGATAGCCGGCCAGAACGCCCTTGACCACGGACTCGCGCAGACCCTTTTCGACTGCCGGGAAGAAGTTCTTCGGCACGGAGCCGCCAACCACGCGCTCCTCAAAGACCAGCTCTTCGGAATCGCCCGGCTCGAACTCGATGACCACGTCGCCGAACTGGCCGTGGCCGCCGGACTGTTTCTTGTGGCGGCCGCGAACCTCGACCTTTTTGCGGATCTTTTCACGATAGGCAATCTTGGCCGGGCGCAGCTCAACCTCGACGTTGAACTTGTTCTTCAGCTTGGAGCACAGCACGTCCAGATGGATGTCGCCGGCGCCGGAGAGGATCATTTCCTTGGTTTCGGCGTTGTTGGTGTAGACGAAGGACAGATCTTC
>CACXCV010000196.1 GCA_902766215.1 Oscillospiraceae bacterium | reverse complement strand
CCTGAACGGCGACCATGGTGACAGCCTCGCACTGGGTGGGGTTGACCTTGCCGGGCATGATGGACGAGCCGGGCTCGTTTTCGGGAATGTGGATCTCGCCCAGACCGTCGCGGGGGCCGCTGGCCAGCCAGCGGACGTCGTTGGCAATCTTCATCATGTCGCAGGCCGTGGCCTTGATGGCGCCGTGAGCGAAGACCAGCTCGTCCTTGGAGGTGAGAGCATGGAACTTGTTCTCGGCGGTGACGAAGGGCTTGCCAGTGAGGGCGGCAACCTTGGCCGCGACCAGCTCGGAGAAGCCGGCGGGCGCATTCAGGCCGGTGCCCACGGCGGTACCGCCCAGAGCCAGCTCGCGAAGCGGCTGGACGGCCATGCGCAGCAGCGCGGCGTCGCGCTCGAGACTGGAGCGCCAGCCGGAAATCTCCTGGCTGAACTTGATGGGCGTGGCGTCCTGCAGGTGCGTGCGGCCGGACTTGACAATGCCCTCGTTTTCAGCCTCGAGGCGGCGGAAGGTGGCGATGAGCAGCTCAATGGCGGGCAGCAGCTTGTCTTCGATGGCGAGCACAGCGGAGATGTGCATGGCGGTGGGGAAGGTGTCGTTGGACGACTGGCTCATGTTGATGTCATCGTTGGGATGGCAGAGCTTTTTGCCGGCGAGCTGGTTGGCCCGGTTGGCAATGACCTCGTTGGCGTTCATGTTGGACTGGGTGCCGGAGCCGGTCTGCCACACGACCAGCGGAAAATGATCGTTGAGCTGGCCGGAGATGACCTCGTCGCAGGCGGCACTGATGGCGGCCAGCTTTTCGGCGGTCATCTTTTCGGGCTTGAGCTCGGCGTTGGCCTGGGCGGCAGCCTTTTTCAGAATGCCGAAGGCATGGGTGATTTCGCGGGGCATGGTTTCGATGTCCACACCGATTTTGAAGTTTTCATGGCTGCGCTGGGTCTGGGCAGCCCAGAGCCGGTCGGCCGGGACCTTGACCTCGCCCATGGAGTCGTGTTCGATACGGTATTCCATTTGCTTTTCCACCTTTGTTGTTGTGAAATCAGATCGTGAGGCCGTTGATGACCTCTTTCAGCGTGTCGGCGCTGCGGCGCAGCTTGACAATCTCTTCATCGGTGAGGGCCACGTTGACCTTGCTGCGGATGCCGTGCTCGCCGACGAGGTTGAGGGTGCTCAGACAGACGTCGTCGATGCCGTATTCGCCGTGCATCATGGTGGAGACGGTCATGGTGGTGTCGATACCGCTGAGGATGCACTTGCAGATGTGGCAGACAGAGATGGAGACGGCATAGAACGTGGCGCCTTTGCGGGCGATGACACGGCCGCCGGACTTGCGGACATACTGCTCGACCTCGTCATAGTTCAGCTCGGGCGTGGACAGGCCGGGCATGGTGATGAGCGACTGGCACTCTTTAATGGGCACGCTGGAGATGTTGGCGACGGACCAGGGAATGAAGGAGGAATCGCCGTGTTCGCCGAAGACATAGGCGTGGACATTGCTCTGGCTGATGTTGTAATACTCGGACAGGCGGGCGCGCAGGCGGGCCGTGTCGAGAATGGTGCCGGAGCCGATGATGCGGTTTTCGGGCAGGCCGGAGAGCTTGTTGAAGGTATAGGTCAGAATGTCAACCGGGTTGCTGACGATGATGTAGGTGGCATCGGGGGCATACTTGGTGATTTCGGGGATGATCGACTTGGTGATGTTGACGTTGGTCTGTGCCAGCTCCAGACGGGTCTGGCCGGGCTTTCTGGCGATGCCGGAGGTGAGAATGACGATGTCAGACCCGGCAGCGTCGCGGTAATCGCCGGCGTAGATGGAGCAGGGGCTGCAGAACGGCGTGCCCTGGCGGATGTCCAGCGCCTCGCCCAGCGCCTTTTCGTTGTTGATGTCGATCATGACGATCTCGGAGGCAATGCCCATGACAGTGAGCGTGTAAGCGATGGTGGACCCGACACTGCCGGTACCGATAATGGAAATCTTGTTCATAATACACCTTCCTATCTTACTTGGTTCGACTAATTGTAACATGGCAGGGGGATGCGCGGAATTGCCAGTTTTACATATCGGTAATGCAATTATTGATATACTCACGCCGGATTACGGAAGCTGCCGGATGGGGAATGTTAGAACGACGAAATCAGAAGAAAAAATGCAGAAAAACCAGCAATTTACACAGCGGCCGTCCGCCGGCGTCACAGATGCGGAAAAAGAATTACCACTCGTTGATATTGGGCCGGGGGATGCGCCACCACTGCTCGAAATCAAGGGTATAGGTGGAGGCGAGCTCCTCGCCGGCGGGGAACTGGAGATGGCTGATCTGATGGAAATACTGGGAGAAGGCGTCGGCGTCGTCGTTGGACATCGTCTGCGCGAGCCTGCGGCCCAGGACAGTCAGCTGGCGCGTTTCGTCATTGATGGCGGCAACGGTTTCCTCCAGGCGGCGGTTGCAGGGGAAAAGAACCTCGTGCTCCTGAAGGACAAGGCGATAGAGGCTGTAGAGAATCTCGTTGACGGCGTGGACAAGGGCATAGCCCTCGGCATGGCAGGTCTTGAGAAAATAGTAATAGTTGTAGACATAGTCGGCATAGAAGGAACGAATCTTGGCCTCTTTTTCCTGGGTTTGAAAGACCGGGATACGGGCGACGATGCCGGGAATGTCCGGGTCGCTGGAGAAGAGCACGCGGGACTTGACAAAGGAATTGCGGGTGGGCTCGCTGCCCTTTTCGGCGGCCTCGATCAGGTAGGACTTGGTCATGTACTTGACATCGAAATACCCGCCCTCGTAGGTACAAAAGCCATGAACGGTGCCGGCAGTGCGGCGCTCGGCCAGGCGGCGGGCATATTCCTCGTCAGAGACGACGACCATGCCGTCGAGATCGGAATCCGGGCGCTCGTTGCCCTTGGCGACGGAGCCGCCGAAGATCAGGGCGATGGCGTTTTCTTTCCTGTAATAGTCTTCCATGATTTTCAGAGAGTCGATGTGATGCTGGTACACGGAAAACCCCCTTTCTGACAGAATTCGACAATGCAGTGAGAAAAAATGTACCGCCAGCCGGAGGTCTGGCGGTACGCAGATCCGGCAGGATGCGGCGCGGCGCGCGGCACCCGATGCAGGAAGAACGCGGAGAGCAAAGGCGGAGCGTTAGAGAATGGGAAGCTCGATGTAGGAGGCGGTGCTGCCGCCGCAGAAAATCTGGTCGTGGGCGACGGCCCAGGTGCTGCCTAGGGCGGGCGGCTCGGTGGTGTTGAGGTTGCGGTTGCTGGCGGGGAAATCGCTGCCGGCCAGCTGGATGCCGATGCGGTGACCGGGCTGGAACTGATAGGCGGCGTGGCCGATGCCGAATTCGTAGCAGACGGTTTCGCCTGGGGTGAGGAAATCGCTGCGGAACATGCCGTTGCGATGGCGGGCGCGGACCAGGCCGGAGGTCAGCTGGCGCTGGGAACCATCGGGCGCCACGTCGGTCAGGCGGCAGGAAAAGTCGGTATCCGGCACGTCGGCGGCGGCGTGGAGTGTGACGCGGATGACACCGGCCAGAGTGAGCGGCGTTTCCAGCGGGGCCGTCTGGAACTCGAGCACATCGGCACGGGAGGAGACGGCTGACCAGTCGGCGGTGAGCATATGGCCGTCGGGCCCGATGACGGTGGACGGCGCGGGATCCGCCGGATCATAGACCAGGGGAAGCTGGCCTGCCTCGGGCAGGGTGGTCTGGAGGGCGTGGTCCGCGGTGAGGTAGTACCGGGTGGGGACAGACTCGGGCGGGGGCCAGTCGGCGGCAGTGTGCCACTCGTTGGCGCCCATGACGAAATAGCGCACGCGGCCGGGGAAGCAGTCATCGGCCATGTCCTTCAGGTGCAGGTTGAACCAGCGGATCATCATGCCGACCACGTCCTGACCGACGCCGGAGCTGTTGGGTCCATAGTGCTCGCCCTCGACCTCGTCGGGCAGGAGACTGCCGTGGGTCCAGGGGCCGATGAGCAGGCGTGCGCTGCTGCGGGTGAGGGCGTCGGAGGACTGACGGGCGGCCATATAGTTGTCGATGGTGGAATTGCGGGCCATGTCCATCCAGCCGGTGCCGTGGAGCATGGCGGCGTGGACGTGGTCATAGTCAATGGGGCTGTGGATGCTGTCCCAGAACGCCTTGGACTCGACCCCCTCGACCAGCTCGAGATAGTTGTCCAGAAGGGGAACGCCGGGCAGCATGGCGGCGGGGTTCTG
>CACXCV010000195.1 GCA_902766215.1 Oscillospiraceae bacterium | reverse complement strand
TGCTGTCGGCCATCTGCTTCCCCATTCTGCTGCTGGCGGTGCTGCTGCTCTCGGGCCGGCGCAAGGCCAGCTGAGCGCGATTCACAATGGATGAAATCTCCGCCCCGGCGGCGGGCCTTTTGGCCTGCCGCCGGGGCGGGGTGCTTATACAACCTGTACAAGAAAAGATTGAAAAATCTTGCGAATTGCACGCTTGCACGACTGGAATTACAGTGATATTCTGGATGTACAAAAAATATGGAGGCGCCCGAATATGAAACAGCGCAAATCTTGGCCGCTTCGTGTGGTGTCCCAGCTCCTCCTGCTTTGTCTTCTGGTCACAACCGCTTTGGTCGGCTCGCAGCCCGGCGGCACGGCCCAGCCAGGCACGGTGGATCAGCTGCCGGATCCCCTGACCATGTCCCGCATCAGCATGGGACTGCGAATCGCATTTATGGACTACTATCGCGGTGAGTCGCTGCCGGACTTTTTCGGCGGCTTCTATGACAATGCGGACGGCACCGTGGTCATGTGCCTGACCGACACATCAGAGGCGGTGCTGGAGGAGATTCGAACGGCTTTCTACAGCTATCATGACGGTCAAAACCCGGAGCATTTTGACAAATGGCTCCCCACCGTCCAGATAACCGAGGTAAAGTATTCGTTTGTGCAGCTGGTCGAGGTGGATAGGGCGCTGTGGCCGCGCCCGGGCCGGCGGCGGGTTCTGTTGGGGCGGCGCAGGCCGCCAGCAAAAGCAGCAGGGCAAGCAGCAGCGCGATGCGGCGCATGGAGGACACCTCCTGTCTCATCTGGTAGCCCTATCATACCGCGTGGGAGCGGGAGTGTGCAATTGCCGGGGAGATACAATTTTGCCCCCGGATTCTGTACACAACGCACAACCGCCCCGGCGGCGGGCCTTTTGGCCTGCCGCCGGGGCGGGATGCTGCAGTGGGCGTTCCAAAGGACGGCTTGTATATTCTGCATAAATGCAGCTGGGAATATTTGTTGCTTCGCCCAATTGCATGTGCATAATTCCAGTGGTATTCTGAACCTGTAAAATTTACTACGGAGGTGCCCAAACATGAAACAGCACAGAACCTGGCCGCTTCGCCTGACGTCCCTGCTTATCCTGCTCTGCATTTTGGTCACAACCGCCCTGGCCGGTGCGCAGCCCGGCGGCACGGCACAGCCCGGCACGGTGCGGGAACTGCCGGATGCCCTGACTATGTCCCGCATCAGCCTGGGACTTATGGGAATGTATCTGAACAATTATTCCAGTAATCCCAACTCTCCCAAGCCGGATTATCCAGACTACTTCGCAGGTTTCTATGATTGCGCGGATGGCACTATGGTCATGTGCCTGACCGACACTTCAGAGGCAGTGCTGAATGAAGTTCGGGAAGCATTTTATAATGGGACAAACGCGGAATATCTGGATGAGTGGCTTCCTACAATTACGTTTCAGGAGGTGAAATACTCATCCAATCAGCTGAAATCGCTGTATAAAACACTAAGGAAAGCCCTGGCTGAGGCTGATTGCGGGGAGTTCCGCACAGAGCTTGATAATGAAAACAACCGGGTGATTGCTTTCTGTGAAACGGACGAGGGGCTGGCGCTGGCAGCCACATATGCCCAGCCGGAGGACATCCTGCTGGTGCGGCCCATGGAAGACTATGAGGCGTGGTGGACCTATGCCACCCGGAATACCATTCGTTTTTCCAAGTCGGCCGCGGCAGAACAGCCGGAGGAGCCCGAGTCTGCCGCAGCGGCCGGTGTGATGGCGGGGATGAAGAACACCTTTCGCCGCTCGCAGAGTCTGGTCTCATCCGGGACAGTCGGCTTTTGTTCCTATCTCACCTACGAGGGGTCTAACAATAACAGCTTTGGCCTGCGGCGCGGTGATTCGGTTGAAGCAATCTTTACCCACGGGCACGACATCGAGATGGATTATCCATACAGCACCATCGCCGACGGCCTGTAGTCTGCGCAGCTGCTCTACTGCAACCCGACAGTGGACTTCAGCTTTTATCAGCTCAGCTCCAGCGGAACCATATCAAGTAAACGTTACGGTTCGCCAAAATATTTTGCGGATTATTGTGCGGACGAATACCAAATCCGGGCCCTCAGCTCTAAAAATGTATATTTCTATGGAGTAACCTCCTCCGAGCAGGCCATCCGCCCCAACAAAATCGGTGTAGACAGCGGGGGCTTCAGCTGGGCAGACAGCAGCGCTGTCTCCCAGCCCGGCGACAGCGGCGGGCCAATCTATATCTACTATACCGACGACACCGGCGCCGAGCGGCTGAGGCTGCTGGGGATTGTGAACACCAGCAACTCGAATCAGGGCGGCGAGGCACAGACGATCTACAACATTATAACCGGCGTGGATTTCAGCGGCGACTTTTCCTTTGACGCGCTTTGCCTGTATTAATTCCTGACGCACAACCGCCCCGGCGGCGGGCCTTTTGGCCTGCCGCCGGGGCGGGGTGTTTGCCTTTTATGAAGCGGGGCGCTTGCCCGTATAAAGCAGGCTGCGCCCCTTGGGGCGCGAAGCCCCGGTTATTTCTGATAAGCCTCGGGCTTGAGAATGCCCACATAGGGCAGCGTGCGGTAGCGCTCGTCAAAGTCGAGCCCATAGCCCACCACAAACTCGTCCGGAATCTCCAGCCCCACATAGTCGGCCTTATAGTCCACCTCGCGGCGGCTGGGCTTGTCCAGCAGGGTGCAGGTCTTGACCGACTTGCAACCCTTCAGCTTGAGATAGTCCACCAGATAGGCCAGCGTGCGGCCCGAGTCGATGATGTCCTCGATGATCAGCACGTCGCACTGACTCAGATCCTGCCGGTGAATGTCCAGAATGATGTTCACGTTTTTGCTGCTGACGGTGCCGGAGCCATAGGAGCTGACCCGCATAAAGTCGATCTCCACCGGCTTGGTCAGCTTGCGCATCAGCTCGGACATGAAGACCACCGAGCCCTTGAGGATGCACAGCAGCAGCAGGTGCTCGCTGTCGGCATAGTCGCGGTCGATCTCCTCGGCGATGCGGAAGGTGATGCGGTTCAGCTCGGTTTCGTTGACCAGCACGCGCTGGATGTCCTCGTTCATGTTGTGAATGCTCTGCATGGGATGCTCCTCCTCCAATGACCCGGCAAATATGCTTCTATTTTATTGACCGCGGCGGAGCTTGTCAAGCTTTATCACAGAGCGGCCGTCAAAGCGCCAGCTCCAGCCCCACGGGGCAGTGGTCGCTGCCGCTGATTTCGGGGTAGATGGCGGCGCTGCGTACCCAGGGCAGCAGCCGCTGCGACACAACAAAATAGTCGATGCGCCAGCCCACGTTCCGCTCCCGCGCCCCGGCGCGGTAGCTCCACCAGCTGTAGCCCCGCAGGTCGGGGTGCAGCGCCCGATAGGTGTCGGCAAAGCCGGCCTCCAGCAGCTGGGTAAACTTGGCCCGCTCCTGGTCGGAAAAGCCCGGGTGACCCCGGTTGGGGCCGGGGTTCTTCAGGTCAATCTCCTGGTGCGCCACGTTCAGGTCGCCGCAATAGACCACGGGCTTGCCGGCGTCCAGACGCAGCAGGTGTTCGCGCAGCGCGTCCTCCCACTGCATGCGAAAGTCAATGCGCCGCAGCTCGTCCTGGGCGTTGGGCGTATAGCAGCAGACCACGTGGCAGTCCGGCAGCTCCAGCGTGATCAGCCGGCCCTCGTGATCCAGCGCCTCGACGCCCAGCCCCAGCTGCACCGACAGCGGCTCGACCCGGGTGAACACCGCCGTGCCGGAATAGCCGCTCTTTTCCGCGCTGTTCCAGATCTGCCGGTAGCCGGGCAGCTCCAGCGCCAGCTGGGCGGGCTGCGCCTTGGTCTCCTGCAGGCAGATGAGATCGGCGTCCAGCCGGGTGACGGATTCCAGCCAGCCCTTTTGCAGGCAGGCGCGCAGGCCGTTGACATTCCACGAAATCAGCCGCATGCTGTTCCCTCGCTTTCTTCGACGGCGGCCCAGTCGATGGGCTGGCCACCCTGCTGTGTTAAAAACCGGTTGACGGCGCTGAAGGGCCGGCTGCCGAAAAAGCCGCGCCGGGCCGACAGCGGGCTGGGGTGCGCGCTTTGCAGCACCAGCCGCGGGTGGGGCGAGGCTGTCAGCGGCGCCTTGCTCCGCGCCCAGGCACCCCAGAGGACAAAGGCAATGGGCTGCTCCAGCCCGGCCAGCGCGGCGATCAGCCCGTCGGTCAGCCACTGCCAGCCCAGCCTTTCGTGGGAGGCAGCCTGCCCGGCGCGGACCGTCAGCACGCTGTTGAGCAGCAGCACGCCCTGCCTGGCCCAGGGCAGCAGGCAGCCGCTTGCCGGCGCGGGGATGGACAGGTCGTCGCTCAGCTCGCGGTAGATGTTGCGCAGGCTGCGGGGCAGCGCCGCCCCGGGCGGAACGGAAAAGCTCAGCCCGTGGGCCTGCCCCGGCTCGTGATAGGGGTCCTGACCCAGGATGACGCAGCGCACCGCCCGCGGCGGCGTGGCCTCCAGCGCGGCAAACAGCTGCGCCCGGGGCGGATAGACGGTTTCGGCCGCATAGGCTGCCTCGACCCGCGCGGAGAGCGCGGCAAAGGCGGCGGGATCGGGCCGCAGCAGGGCGGCCCAGGCAGCGGGCAGTTCCATAAGGCACCTCCATACGGCCATGCCCGCGGCACGACCGGGAATATCCACAAAAAGGACGGGGCATTTTCTGGCAGATTGCCGCGCAAAGAATCCTTGCAAACCGCCGCCCGGATGGTTACAATTGATTTACAAATACCGATTATTCAATATGGAAGGGGAGCGCATTCAGTATGCCAAACAAAGCCAACGTGCTGTTCGACCGGACGGAGCTGATCGTGCAGATTTCGGCCAAGCAGGCCATGAGCATGAACATCCGCGCCGAGGACATTATCTCCGTCACATTCCAGCCGACGCGGGAAAAGGTCGGCCTGTTCAAGACCGTGGATTCGGAGGTCATCCTGCTCAAGCCAAAAAAGATGCCCTTCCCCATTGCCGTCACCAAGGGCATGATCGAGTGCAACAAGAAGGCGTCCAGCTGGGAGTCGATCCGCAGCAGCATGGAGAGCTTTGCCAAGAACAACAAGATCTCCATCTATCACGAGACCGACAACTGGGAGCCGCCCAAGTTTGACATGTAAGCATTGTAACAGCCGCGCCGCCCCGCTGTCAAGCGGGGCGGCGCGGCTGCGCTGTTCGGGGATTATTCCGCCTCGGCCCGCACGGCCACGCCGTACAGCCACTGGTAATAGGGCATCAGAAAGCGAAAGCCATCGATGATGCGCCCGGCCAGCTCGCTGCTGAACAGAAGCGCGTCAGGCGGCGCCTCGTGCTCCAGCGAGATCAGGCGGCGGTTGTACCAGCGGTCCAGCGCACCGCCGGGCTGGCCCTTGGGCCGGGCATATTCCGGCCCGCAGAGGGCAAACGTATCCTGCGCGGCAAAGGCCTCGGCCAGCGCCAGCGCACGGGCCGGCTGCCGGTCGATCTCTTCGCGGAAGGCCTGCATGGTGGCGGCTTTGGCGTCATAAAAGCCCATGCCATAACCATAGTGATCGGCCGCGATGGTGAAATAGAACCCCGGGCGGGGCGCACCCTCGGAGGGCTGCTCCAGCGAAAACCACAGGTGATCCTTGAACGGCCCGCGGCCGAACAGCCGCCGTGCGTCGCGGTAGATGCGGGAGATGTGCAGGTTCAGCCCCGCGCCGGGGAACTCGCCGCGAACGGCCTCGAACACGCGGCTGCCCAGCAGGCGGATCGGCTCCAGCAGCTGGGCCTCGTAGACAGAGCGGTTGGCCCCAAACCAGTCACGGTTGTTGTTCAGCCGCAGCCCCCAGAGAAAGTCAATGGTTTCGGGCGAAAATGTGGACGCCATAGCGCCTCCTTTTGTGGCAGAAAGAAAGCTGCCACCCACCGGCAGGCCGGCGAATGGCAGCGAAACGGACGGGATTACGCCATTGCGTTGTATTTCAGGGTAATGCTGCTCTTCTTGCGGGCTGCATTGTTCTTGTGAATGATCCCCTTCGTTGCGGACATGTCGATGGTCTTAACGGCTGCGGTATAAGCGGCGCTGGCCTGAGCCTTGTCGCCGGACTCGACAGCGGCGTTAAACTTCTTCAGGGAGGTACGCAGGACGCTCTTGGCGATGCGGTTCTTCTCGCGGTTTTCGCGGGAACGGAGCACGTCCTTCTTCACGGACTTGATGTTGGGCATGGTTACACCTCCTCTGCTGTTGTGGTTGATCGGTATCGGCGGCACAAGATATGCCTGCCGGGAAAACCGTTTCATGCAGAAATGTATTATAGCGCCAAAGACAAGCAAAATCAAGAGGGAAACGGCATTTTTACGAAAAAAATATCCCGTCCGGCGCAGTTCCGGCAAAACAGGCGGGCCTGCCGGCCCGGCGACCCGGGTCGATGGGCATTGTGCATAAAAACACGCCGCTGGTTTTTGGTGTGTTTCACCATGGCCGCAAAATAGTGTTTGTGGTAAAATAAGAACATATAGCGGATGAAACTGGCCTGCTTGTTGGATAGGAGGAAGATTTATGTATCAAGTTGGCGATGTGGTGTCCTATGGAACAGAGGGGGTGTGCCGGATTGCCGCCCTGGCCGAGCGCACGGTGGGCGGGCAGGC
>CACXCV010000194.1 GCA_902766215.1 Oscillospiraceae bacterium | reverse complement strand
GGGCGGGCATGATACCGCACCGGGCGAGCCGCAATTGCGGCTCGCCCGGTTTGCATGGCGGATATGGCGGTTTTGTACTCAGGACTGCTCAGACAGTTCGGCAAGTTCTTCCTCTTCCTCTTCCTCTTCCTCGGCAGCGCGCTGTACCAGCAGCTTGCGGGTACGCCACTTGCCGCTGATAAAGTAGCCGCTGCAAATGAGCACCGGGCCAAGCCGCGCCAGGGCGTTGGCAAGGAAATAGCCGTCCACACCCATGTTCAGCACGTTGGCGAACAGATAGCTGAAGGCCAGGCGGAACACCACGCCGTCCAGCACGCCCACGGCCAGCCCCAGCGAGGCAAAGCCGGAGCCGGTGACCATCGACTGCGTCGGCCCCATGAGGGACGACAGGAAGAAGATCAGGATGGCGGTGGGCATATAGTGTTCAGCGCCGAAGGCAATGACGGCTGCGTCGTTGGTAAAGATGGAGAAAATCAGCTCCGGAATCGTCAGTGCCAGAATGGTATTAAACACGGCCAGGCTCAGCGCGATGGTCAGGCCTGTAAGCACCACCTTTTTGGCGCGGTTCTGCCTGCCGGCGGCCAGATTCTGGCCGATCATGGCCGAGCAGGCCTGGTTCATGCTCTGGGTGATGGTGTTGGCCAGCTGGGTGATCTTGCCGCCTACGCTGTTGGTGGCGGATTCGACCAGGCCGTAGGCATTGACCAACGAGTTGACATAAATAAACGTCATGTATATGCAGGCCGACTGTACCACCTGCGGCAGGCCCAGCTTGAGCAGAATGCTCAGGTGCTCCCAACGGATCCGGAAGCTGCGCGCCCGAAAATCAAAGCCAAAGCTCTCCCGCCGCCGGTAGAGGAACACGATTGAGAACAGAAAACTCAGTGCCTGCCCCAGAACCGTGGCGATGGCTGTGCCGTCGGAGGTCATGCCAAAGCCGGCCACCAGCAGCAGGTCCATGAAAATATTGCTCACGGCGGCGATGGTGACAAAGATCAGCGGGCGGCGGCTGTCGCCAATGCCGCGCAGCACGGCGCACACCGCGTTGTAGCCAAAGATGAACGGAAAGCCCAGAAAAGTGATGCGCATATAGTCTGTGGCCTCGCTTACAGCGGCTGCGGGGGTGCCCATCAGGGCAATGATCTGGTCGGTGAACAGCAGGCCGCCCACCATCAGCACCGCCGACACAATCAGCACAAAGCTCAGCAGCGTGCCGATGGCGTCATTAATCTTATCCCGCTGCCGGGCACCGGTCAGCTGGGACACATACACCTGTCCGCCCAGAGAAATGCCCATGGAGACCATGGTTAAAAACTGGGCAGCCTGTCCGCCGACCGACACGCCCACCGTGCCGGTCGAGCCGCAGAAATGACCGATGACGATCAGGTCCACGGTGTTGTACAGCTGCTGGATGACGTTGGCTGCCAGCAGCGGCAGCATAAACGTCAGCAGCTGGCGCAGGATGCTACCCTGGGTCAGATCCATGCCGAATTTTTTCTTCTGTTCCACTCGTTTCGCCTCGTTCTCTCTAAAAAATTGACCAAATCAGTATACGATATTTTCTCCCCGACCGCAAGGGCCAATTTGCGCATTTTTGCCCCGTGCTGTCTGCGGCAGGGCAGGGCGGCGCAGAAGGCGGAAAAAACACGGCCCGCATCCACCGGATGCGGGCCGTGATCGTGCCATGCACTGTCAGGGGTTCTTCTCCCGCTGCTTGGCGCGGGATTCGGCCGAAACGCGGTTCAGGTTTTCGATCATGCGCTTGAAATAGTCGGCAATCTGCTCGCGTTCGTCTTTGCTGAAGCCGTTGAACATCTCCACGCCAATGCGTTCGTAGACCTCGTCCAGCTTGGCCAGCACCTCGCGGCCCTTGTCGGTCAGCACAATGCGCTTGCGGCGCATGTCACTGCTGTCCACCACCTTGGTGACATAGCCGTCGCGCTCCATCGAGCGCAGCGACACGGTAACGGTGGCCGGGGTGACGTGCAGCTGCTCGGCCAGCTCACGCTGCGAGTCGGCCGTCCCGTCCGGCTTTTGCCGCAGAATGGACAGCAGCATGGGCTGCCCCAGGTTCTGCAGACCATATTCCGTCAGAAGTGTATCCTTTGCAGTGCGCCGTGCGCTGTGCAGCCGGCGGTAGAGCATTTCGGAGCTTCCCTCACAAAAACACTGTGCCATCAGCCAGATCCCCCTTTTCGTTGGGCACTTAGCCCTGTACATCGAAACCACACAAAAGATTTAATCCTAAATTATCAGTTCATTAATTGAATTATAGCTGATAAATTCCAAGCTGTCAACACTCTGTTTTTGTTTTGCTGCAAGGGGGAAAATGCTGCTCAATTTGAACAATTATCGCAGCGTGCGCAGGCGCACCACGCCGTCCATGGCGTGAATCTGGTCGGTGGCCCCGGCGGGGATCTCGGCGGCAAAGTCAATCATGGTATAGGCCCAGTCACCGCGGGATTTGCTGACCATGTTTTCCACGTTGGCCCCTTCGGCCGAGAGCAGCGCCAGAAACGATGCGAGCATGTTGGGCACGTTGCGGTGCAGC
>CACXCV010000193.1 GCA_902766215.1 Oscillospiraceae bacterium | reverse complement strand
CCGGCCGCGTCAGCAATGCGCTCTGGCACCCATTCGCGCACCAGAAAGTTCTGCCCCTTCGCCTTGGAAAAGTGAAATCCGTGGCGGGCCAGCAGCTCGCGCAGCTCGGATTCGCTGCAAAGATTCATGTGTGTTCCTCCCTTGTGTGCCGCGGCTCAGCCGCGGAGCATGGCCTCGCCCACGCGCAGACCGTCGGCTGCGGCGGAGAGAATGCCGCCGGCATAGCCTGCGCCCTCGCCACAGGGATACAGGCCGCGCAGGCTGCTTTGATATCCCGCGTCCCGCAGAATGCGCACCGGGCTGCTGGAGCGGGTCTCTGCCGCCGTCAGCAGCGCGTCGGGCGCGTCATAGCCCGACAGCCGGCGGCCCAGCAGCGGCAGTGCCGCCTCCAGCGGCCGGCTCAGCCAGCCGGGCAGACACTGGTGCAGGTCGGTATAGCGCACGCCGGGGCGGTAGCTGGGGCGCACCGTGCCGCAGCCGGTGCTGGCCCGGCCCAGCAGAAAGTCCTCCACCCGCTGGCAGGGAGCGCAATAGTCCTCGCCGCCGCTGAGGAAGGCAGCCCGTTCCAGCTGCCGCTGCAGGGCCACGCCGGCCAGTGGGTCGGCCGAGCCGAAGTCCGCCGGGGTGACGCTCACCAGCAGCGCGCCGTTGATGTTTTCCTGGTCGCGGGCAAACTCGCTCATCCCGTTGGTGACCAGATGACCCGGCTCGGAGGCAGAGGCCACCACCGTCCCGCCCGGGCAGACGCAGAAGCTGAACACGCCCCGCCCATCCGGCAGGTGGCAGGCCAGCTTATAGGACGCCGGGGGCAGCTGACTGGCAAAGGCGCCATACTGTGCCCGGGAGATGTCGGCTTGCCGGTGCTCGATGCGCACGCCCATGGCAAAGGCCTTTTGCTGCAGGGGGATGCCGCACTGCTGCAGCATGGCAAAGGTGTCGCGGGCGCTGTGGCCGATGGCCAGGCACACGTGACCGGTGGGGACACGGGTCTCACCGTGCGCGTCGCGCAGACGCACGGCGTTCAGTTGCCCGCCGCTGTGCTCCAGCCCCACCAGCTGGGTTTCAAAGCGGATTTCTGCCCCCAGGGACAGCAGCTCCTGCCGCAGGTGGGCCACCACGGTGCGCAGCCTGTCCGTGCCCACGTGGGGCGCGGCCTGATAGAGAATCTCCTCCGGCGCGCCAAACCGGGCAAAGGTCTCGAGAATGGCCTGCTGCCGCGGGTCGTGCGTGCCGGTGTTCAGCTTGCCGTCGGAAAAGGTGCCGGCCCCGCCCTCGCCGAACTGAACGTTGGAATGGCTCAGAAGCTGCCCGCCGCGCCAGAAGGCGGCCACGTCGCCGGTGCGCTGCTCCACCGGGCGGCCGCGCTCGACGACGAGTGGCCTGGCCCCGGCGCGGGCCAGCAGCAGCGCACAGAACAGCCCTGCCGGCCCCATGCCTACCACCACCGGCGGCTGGGCAAAGGCGGCCGGCCCCTCGGGAAAGCGCCAGCCCGGCCGCTCCCACCGGGTGACGCGGGGCGAATGCGCCAGCGCGCGCGTCTCGTCCTCGCAGGTGCAGCGCACCGAGCAGACCACGCGCACGTCGCTTTTTTTGCGGGCGTCGATCGACTGGCGCGTGAGCACCAGGTCGCGCACCGGCTGGCCGCATTCCCGGGCTGCCAAGCGCAGCAGCGCCTGTTCCGGCTGGCCGGGGCGGAGCGTCAGGTTGGAAACAAGCAGCATGGCGCCCTCACTTCCAGCGCTCCCACACGTCGGGACAATAGCCGACGGTGGCCTGTTTGCCGTTGCGGACGATGGGCGTTTTCATCAGCCTGGGGTTGTCGAAGAGCAGATCCTCCCGGGCTGTGTCGTCCGCCAGGTGGCGATACAGATCGGCCGCCTCGCCCCTGGCCGCGTCGTCAAACAGGCCGCTGCACCCGCCCACGGCGCGCAGCACCGAGTCGAACTCCCCGCCGGACAGGCCGTATTTGATCAGGTCGATGCTCTGAAAGCCGATGCGCCGCTCTTTGAACCAGCGCTCGGCTTTTTTTGTATCAAAACATTTTGAT
>CACXCV010000192.1 GCA_902766215.1 Oscillospiraceae bacterium | reverse complement strand
TACGCTTGCGGGAGGTGCCGCCGCCGTGGGTGGTGATCATGGTGCCGTCTGGCGCTTTGTCAAACTCGACGCCCAGATCGTTGAGCCACTGGATGGCCTCGGGTGCGTCGCAGACCAGCTTGGCCAGCAGGTCGCGCTTGGCGGCATAGTGGCCGCCGCCGAAGGCGTCGATGAAGTGAATGGCGGGGGAATCATTGGGCTTGTCAGCGGCCTGGATGCCGCCCTCGGCCATCATGGTGTTGGCGTCGCCCATGCGGAGCTTGGTGACGATCATGGCCTTGACTCCGGCGTTGTCCGCTTCGATGGCGGCAGAAGCGCCGGCGCCGCCGCCGCCGATGATCAGCACATCGACATCATAACGGACGTCGTTCAGATCAACATCGGAGGCAGAGATGCGGCTGTGAGCCTGCAGCATCTCGCACAGCTCGTGGGGGACCTGTTCGCCCTTGTTGGGGCCGATCTGCAGGGTGGCAAACTCGCTCTTTTTATAATCGGGATGGTAGGCGGCCAGCAGGTCGTCCTTCTCCTGGGCCGTCATGCGGGCAGGCTCATAGGCAATGTTTGCCTCGCGCGCGGCTTCGACTGCTTTCAGCGATGCTTCGAATTCCTTGGGATACATGAAACTGGCCCTCCTTACTTCTCGATTTCGCGGTTGTTATAGAGTTCTTTGATCTCGTCGATGGGCTTGCCCATCAGGTTTTCGATCAGCTCGGTAAACGTGCCGTCGCGGATTTCCTGGACGCGGTCGGCCAGGTGCTGCGACTTGGGCGCCAGATATTTGCCGTTGAGACGGCGGGCCAGCATGGCAACCTGCGGGTGAGAGATGCCGGCAGGGCAGCGGGAGGAGCAAACGCCGCACATGACGCAGTCGAAGGACTCCTCGGCGCACTTGTCAAACTCGCCGCGCTGGGCATAGGCGATGTACTGCATGACGTTCAGACCCTGGGTGCAGCTCTTGGTGCAGGCATTGCAGCCGACGCAGGAATAAATCTCCGGATAGAGCTGCATCATGATCTGCTCGGTGGGCTTGATCTTTTCGATGTCGTAGACCTGCTTGACCAGCGGGAAGAAGGGCAGGGTGGCGACATACATGTTGTCCTCGACCTTGGTCTGGCAGGCCAGGCAGGTCTTCAGCTCACGGTCGCCCTTGATGCGGTAGATCGTGGCGCAGGCACCGCAGAAACCGTTGCGGCAGCCGCAGCCGCGCACCAGCTGATACCCGGCGTATTCCATGGCGCGCATGATCGTCAGGTTGTCGGGCACGCGGTACTGCTTGCCGAACAGGTAGACATTAACCATATTGTCCATATCAGAAATCTCCCTCATCAATATTCGTTGGGCAGCTCGTCGATCTGGTCGCAGCGGAAGACAGGACCGTCCTTGCAGACATACTTCGAGCCGATGTTGCAGCGGCCGCATTTGCCGATGCCGCACTTCATGCGCAGCTCCATGGTGGTGTAAACCTGGGTCTTGTCAAAGCCCAGCTCCTGCAGACCGGCGAGGGTGAACTTGATCATAATGGGGGGGCCGCAGAGAATGGCGATTTTGTCGGTGGAGAAGCCCAGCTCCTTGACATAGTTGGGCACGAAGCCAACGTGGCCGGTCCACTCGGGCTGCTCGCGGTCGATGGTCAGGTGGACAGTGACGCCCGCGTCGTTGGCCCACTCGTCGATGATCTCTTTATAATCGACCAGGTCCTGCATGCTGCGGGAACCATAGACCACGTCGATTTTGCCATAGCGGTCGCGGTAGTGACGGCAATAGTTGATGACCGAGCGCAGGGGCGCCAGGCCGATGCCGCCGGCGATGAAGAGCATGTCGTGACCGACAAAGGCGGT
This sequence comes from Oscillospiraceae bacterium, assembly GCA_902766215.1. Lineage (GTDB taxonomy): Bacteria > Bacillota > Clostridia > Oscillospirales > Oscillospiraceae > RUG11142. The sequence goes on along the minus strand of CACXCV010000192.1, from coordinate 4,317 downwards.
GTCCACGGGGAAAGCGTTGCCATAGGGGCCGCGGATGGTGATCTGCTGGCCCACCTCCATGGAATGGAGCCACTCGGTGACGCAGCCGCACTTTTTGATGGAGAACTCCATATACTCCTCGTTGGTGGGGGAGGAGGTGATGGAGAACATGGCCTCGCCCACGCCGGGGATGGAAAGCATGGCGCACTGGCCGGGCTTATGCTCGAAGGCCTTTTTGCCGTCGGGCGTGACCACACGGAAGGTTTTGACGTCGGGCGTGTCGATGCGGATGTCCGTGACGACGCCGACGACAGGAATCAGAGGCTCTTTCAGTTCAGGCATGTTCACGACCTCCCAGCGTTTTCATGACTTTGACGATGTTCATGTGAATCGGGCACTTGGCCACGCAGCGGCCGCAGCCGACGCAGGAGAACAGCCCGTCGTTGTTGGTGGGATAATAGACCAGCTTGTGCATAAAGCGCTGACGGAAGCGCTCGAGCTGCGTCAGACGCGGCTGGCCGGCCGACATCTTGGTAAACTCGGAATACATGCAGGAATCCCAGCAGCGGAAGCGCTTGACCCCGTGGCCGGTGTTGAAGTCCTTGATGTCATAGCACTGGCAGGTGGGGCAGACAAAGGTGCAGGTGCCGCAGCCCAGGCAGGACTCGGACAGCTGCTTCCACTCGGGCGCGTCGAAATACTCGGCGGTTTTGCCGCTGCCGAAGGCCTCGGCCGATAGATCGGCCAGGGGCAGGCGGGCAAGGCGCTCGCGGATGAGCGCGTTCTGCTCGTCCACGACCTCGGTGGTGCATGCCTCGGTGAGGGAATCAAGCGAGTCGAGCACCCGCTGACCCTTGTCGGTGTTGGCCTGCAGGTAGAGCGCGTCGTCGGTCATATGACAGGCGACGTCGCCGCCGGGGTTGGCCGCGTCGATGCCGAAGGTGCCGCAGAAGCAGCTTTCGACCGGGCGGGTGCAGGCCATGGAGAAGATGACGCCGTGGTCGCGGCGGTTTTTATAATAGGTGTCCACCGGGTCGGCCAGGAAGACACGGTCGAGCACCTCGAAGCTCTTGACATCGCAGGCGCGGACGCCGAAGAGGACAAAATCCTCGCTCTCGGTGCGAGTGTCGATGATCTCGATGGATTTACCTTCAACCTTGAAATCCATGAGGTTCTCGGTCTGGGGGAAGAAGAAATCCTTGGCGCTGCGGACAGTGTTAAGCGCGGTGGAGAGCGTTTTGCCGCTCTCCCAACGCTCGAACCGTGCGCCGGCCTTGGTATCGACGGGCAGGTAGAGCGTGTTGGTGGCGGAAATCGCGGCAAACAGCGCATCCAGCTTGTCCAGAGAGAGCTTACGCATCGCTGCCACCCCTTTCTACGGCTTCATACGGCTCGAGATCGCCAGCGGAATAGTTGACAATGGGGGCGCGGCTGCCAACCTCGGCACCGGCCTGATAGTCGCCATAGAACTGGTCGATATCTTTGATGAACTTGCGGTTGAGCAGATGCAGCGGAATATGCTGCGGACAGACGCGGGAGCACTCGCCGCAGTCGGTGCAGCGGCCCACCACATGGAAGGCGCGGATGATGTGGAACATCTTCTCCTCGAAGGAGTTGGCCGCGGCCTTGTTTTCCACGCCGGAGTTGGGGTTGTCAAAGACGCACTTTTCGCAGGTGCAGGCGGGACAGACGTCGCGGCAGGCGTTGCAGCGGATGCAGCGGGACAGCTCGTTCTGCCAGAAGGCAAAGCGCTCGTCGGGCGTCATGCGCTCGAGCTGCTCGACCTCGTCGAAACGGTGGGAGTCGAGAACCTCGCCGTCGGAACCCAGCAGCTCGTCATAGGCCACGTGCTTTTTCGACTTGCAGTTGCGGCAGCGGTCTGGCAGCAGGGAGGTGCGGTCGAGGGTGAGCGTACCGTCATAGAGCGTTTCGACCAGAACATGGTCGCCGTCTTCGCGGACGGAGGCAATGCCCTCGGCGCTGTCCTTGATGCGGCCGGCGTCGAGCATGCCCTCGCAGGGCACGCCGATGGCATAGACCCTGTCGCGGCTGAAGCGGTGCTCGGTCAGCAGCTGGTTGAAGCTGTAGGTATCGCAGGGTTTGAGGAAGACAAGCACCTTGTTTTCGCTCTTGCCGGTTTCCTTGACAAGATATTTTGAGAAATTCGCGCCGCAGAATCCGTTCCAGACAAAATCGCTTTCCAGCTCGCCGGCGGAATGGAACAGGGCGGGAGTGAGGTCGTAATCGAACTCTCCGGCCTTCCAGCCGAGCACCCGGTCGACCGTGCCGTTTTCCAGCAGCTCGGCGGCCCGGGCAATGAGAGCTTCACGCTTTACTTCTTGCACCGCAAATCCTCCAATCTCTTGTTCTCGCCCAGAGAAGCGACCTTCTCGGCGAATTCGTTCATTGTGGCGGCAAACTTAGCACCCTCCGCGGCGCTGACCCACTCGACGCGGGTGCGCTCGCGCTCGATGCCCAGGTAGTCGAGCATGGAGAACAGCAGCGCCATGCGGCGGCGGGTGTAATAGTTGCCGGAGGTGTAGTGGCAGTCGCCGGGGTGGCAGCCGCAGAGGATCACGCCGTCGGCTCCGCGCTGGAAGGCACGGAGGATGAACATCGGGTTCACACGGCAGGAGCAGGGAACGCGGATGATCTTTACGTCGGCAGGATAGCTCAGGCGGTTGTTGCCGGCCAGGTCGGCGCCGGCATAGGAGCACCAGTTACAGCAGAACGCCACAATAAGCGGCTTGTATCCATTTACTTGCATATTGCGTCAACCTCCGCCATAATTTGTTTGGTGGTGAAGCCCCGCAGATCCATCGCGCCGGACATGCAGGCGACGGTGCAGGCACCGCAGCCCTGGCACACGGCCTCGTTGACGACAGCGACCCGGCGCAGCTTGGTGGTGCGGTCGGGCATGCGGAACTCTTTGTCCTGGTAGGTAATGGCACCGTAGGGGCAGACCTTTTCGCAGGTGGAGCAGCCGTTGCACATCATTTCGTCAGAATGGGCCACGCAGGGGTTGCCGGTGAGCTTGTCCTTGCAGAGCAGGCCGATGACCTTGGACGCGGCCGCGCCGGCCTGGGAGACCGTCTCGGGGATGTCCTTGGGACCCTGGCAGGTGCCGGAGAGGAACACACCGGCAGTGGGGCTTTCGACCGGGCGCAGCTTGGGATGGGCCTCGGTGAAGAAATCGTTGGTGTCCATGCTGGCCGTGAGCATGGTGGCCAGCGGACGGGCGGACTTGTCCGGCTCGATGGCAGCGGCAAGGACGACCATGTCGGCGTCGATGTGCAGCTGACGGCCATAGATCAGGTCGGAGCCCTGCACCTTGAGCTTGCTGCCCTCGGGAGAGACCTTGCCGACCATGCCCTTGATGTAATGCACGCCATATTCCTCGACGGCGCGGCGGTAGAACTCGTCAAAGTTCTTGCCCGGAGTACGCACATCGATATAGAAGACATAGACCTCGGTGTCGGGGTATTTGTCACGGATGAGCATGGCGTGCTTGGCCGTGTACATGCAGCAGATCTTGGAGCAGTATTCCTTGCCCTTGTCGGCGCAGGCCTCGCAGCGGGAGCCGACGCACTGGACAAAGACGATGGTGTGGGGATGCTCACCGTCGGAGGGGCGGAGCAGCGTGCCGCCGGTGGGGCCGGCCGCGTTCATCAGACGCTCGAGCTCCAGAGAGGTGATGACATCCTTGGACTGGGAATAGGCAAACTCGTCGAACTTATCCATGGAGATGGGGTTAAAGCCCGTGGCGACGACAATGGCGCCGTATTTCTCCTCGACAAACTCGTCCTTGGCCTGATAGTCGATGGCGCCGGCAGAGCAGACCTTGGAGCAGACGCCGCACTTGCCGGTTTTGAGCATGGTGCAGTAGTTCGGGTCGATGGTGGCGACCTTCGGCACGGCCTGCGCGAAGGGAATGTAGATGGCGTGGCGGTTGTCCATGCCCAGGTTGAATTCGTTGGGAACTTTTTTCTGCGGACATTTCTCCGTGCACAGGCCGCAGCCAGTGCAGACGTCCTCTTTGACATAGCGGGCCTTGCGCTTGATGGTCACGTCGAAGTTGCCGACGAAGCCCTTGACGCTGGTGACCTCGGAATAGGAGAAGATGCGGATGTTTTCGTTCTGGGCCACGTCGACCATCTTGGGCGTGAGAATACAGGCGGCGCAGTCGAGCGTGGGGAAGGTCTTGTCCAGCTGGGCCATTTTGCCGCCGATGGTGGGCTTGGTTTCGACGATGTCGACGGGGAAACCGGCGTCGGCAATGTCGAGGGCCGTCTGGATGCCGGCGATGCCGCCGCCGATGACCAGCGCGCGCTTGGTGAC
>CACXCV010000191.1 GCA_902766215.1 Oscillospiraceae bacterium | reverse complement strand
GGATACGGGCATTGGCATTGCCCCAGAGGATCTGCCCCGGGTGTTTGAAAAGGGCTACACCGGCTACAATGGCCGCGCGGATCAGAAGGCCAGCGGACTGGGCCTTTATCTCTGCCGGAGGATCTGCATGGGACTGGGACACCGCATCTGGATCACCTCCCGTCTGGGGCAGGGGACGGCGGTCTATCTGGACCTTTCCACGCAGGAGCGAAGCTACGAATAAATGTGACAAAACTGTTGGATTTGAAGCCCAAACTGTAAGACGATCCCATGGAATCCCATGGGATCGTCTGTTACAATGAGTTAAGAAAAAACAAAGGAGGAATCTGTTATGAGCCTTTTGGAGGTTTCCGGCCTGAAAAAGGTCTATACCACCCGCTTCGGCGGCTCCAGTGTGGAGGCCTTGCGAAATGTGAACTTCAGTGTGGAGCAGGGAGAATATGTGGCGATCATGGGGGAGTCCGGCTCCGGCAAGACCACCCTTCTGAACCTGCTGGCCGCCCTGGATCGACCCACAGCGGGACAGGTTCTGCTGAACGGGCGGGATCTGAGCCAGATCAAGGACTCTGAGCTTGCGCTGTTTCGCCGGGAGAATCTGGGATTTGTGTTCCAGGAGTTCAATCTGCTGGACAACTTTTCGCTGGAGGATAACATCTATCTTCCTCTGGTCCTCTCCGGAGAGAGCTACACAGAGATGCACAGCCGCCTTCAGCCCATTGCCCGGCAGCTGGGCCTGACGGAGCTTTTGAAGAAGTATCCCTATGAGCTCTCCGGCGGTCAGAAGCAGCGGGCGGCGGTGGCCCGCGCCATGATCACCGACCCGCGCCTGATTCTGGCCGACGAGCCGACGGGCGCGTTGGATTCGCGTGCCACCGACGAGCTGCTGCGCCTGTTTGGCGAGGTGAATCGCCAGGGGCAGACCGTGCTGATGGTGACCCACTCGGTGCGTGCGGCCAGCACGGCCGGCCGGGTGCTGTTCATCAAGGACGGCGAGGTGTTCCACCAGCTCTACCGCGGCGACAGCACCGACGAGCAGCTGTATCAGAAGATCAGCCACACGCTGACCCTGCTGGCGACGGGAGGGGACAGAGCGTGAAAATCGGATTCTACCCCAGGCTGGCCCTGGACGGTATCCGCAAAAACCGGCGGATGTACATTCCCTATCTGCTTACCTGCGCGGGCATGGTGATGATGGAGTATATCATCCTGTTCCTCAGCTGCAGCGGCACAGTAAAGCACCTCTCCGGCGGCCGGACCATCGCCGCCATGATGGAGCTGGGCGGCTGGGTCATCGCCCTGTTTGCCTGCCTGTTCCTGTTTTATACCAACTCGTTTCTGATTCGCCGCCGGAAAAAGGAATTTGGCCTGTACAACATTCTGGGCATGGGCAAGCGGCACATCGGCCTGATTCTGCTGTGGGAGACGCTGCTGGTGGCGGCCGTTTCGCTGCTGACGGGGCTGGCCTGCGGCATCGCCGTGTCAAAGCTGGCGGAGCTGGGGCTGGTGAACCTCATGCGCGGCGGCGTGGACTATGCCGTTTCGGTGTCGTGGCGGTCCATTGGCGTGACGGCGGCCCTGTTTGGCGTGATCTTTGTGCTGCTGTTTCTCAACGCGCTGCGCCAGCTGCGCTTTTCCAGCGCCATTGCCCTGCTGCGCAGCGAAAACACCGGTGAAAAACCGCCCCGGGCCAACTGGGTGGCGGGCGGACTGGGGCTGCTGATCCTTGCCGCGGCCTATGTTATTGCCGTGTCGGTGCAGGACCCGCTGGCGGCGCTGCTGCTGTTCTTTGTGGCGGTGCTGATGGTCATTGTCGGCACCTATCTGCTGATGATTGCCGGCTCGGTGACGCTCTGCCGCCTGCTGCAGCACAGCCGCCGCTATTACTACCGGCCCAACCACTTTGTTTCGGTGTCGTCCATGGCCTACCGCATGAAGCGCAACGGCGCGGGCCTGGCCTCCATCTGCATCCTGGCGACCATGGTGCTGGTGACGCTCTCGTCCACAGCCAGCCTGTTCTTTGGCGCGGAGGATTCGCTGCACAGCCGCTATCCGCGGCAGCTGAACGCCGCGACTGGCCTGCATTCGCTGGACGACCTGGCCGATGGCCCCATGCAGACGCTGCGCGCCGCCTGGACGGAACAGCTGGACGAGGCCGGCGTGACGCCTACGGCGGTGGACGACTATCGCTGTGCCACGGCCGCCGGGCAGCTGTTTGGCAGCCAGATGAAGCTGATCGGTCAGGACGGGATGTATTCCAACATGGACAGCAACTATTACAGCGTGTATTTCGTCCCGCTGTCGGACTATAACGCTTCCATGGGCACGCACGAAACGCTGCAGCCCGGCGAGGCCCTGATTTATCTCAGCCGCGGGAGCTATAACGAGCCGCAGATTTCCTTCGGGCCGGACTGCGTGTTTTCCGTGGCCGGGAAACTGGACCGCTTTATTGGCAATGGCGACATTGCCATGAACGTGATCCCATCGATGGTTGTGGTTGTGCCGGATCTGATGGCGGCGATCCAGCCGCTGCGCAGCCTGAAGGATGACAGCGGCGAGACACTGCTGGAGGCCATGTGGTACCTGGGTCTGGACACCGACCTGACGCCGGAGGAGCAGAGTGAGCTGGGCATGGAACTCGGCAATCTGGCGGCGAACTATAAGTGGTGTATGTATAAGTGGTGTATGATCTCCAGTCGCGAGGACAACCGCGCCGACTTCTATGGCACCTATGGCGGGCTGTTCTATCTGGGCATCCTGCTGAGCGTGGTGTTCCTGTTTGCGGCGGTGCTGATGATCTATTATAAGCAGCTTTCCGAGGGCTATGAGGATCAGGCCCGGTTTGAAATCATGCAGAAGGTGGGCATGACAAAAAAGGAAATCCGCCGCAGCATCAACTCGCAGCTGCTGACGGTGTTCTACCTGCCGCTGATCGGAGCGGGCCTGCACCTGAGCTTTGCCTTCCCGATGATTCACAAGCTGCTGCTGCTGTTCAACCTGAACAATGTACGGTTGTTTGCGGCGACCACGGCGATCAGCTTTGCAGTGTTTGCGCTGTTCTATGCGCTGGTCTACCGCATTACCTCCAACGCATATTATCATATCGTCAGCGGCGCCCGGGCCGAGGCCTGAGCGACGGCGCGGCCCTGGGCATGCCCGGGGCCGCGCTGCTGTCCGGCCGGAATCCGGTTGCAAAACGATTGGAATTTTGCTATGATGTGCCACAGAAGACGAGAATGCCGGCTGCGCGAAAAAGGGAGGAACGGCCATGGCCAACTTTACAAAGCAGGCAATCAAAGCCTCTTTCATGAAGCTGCTCAACGAGCGGCCGCTGAATAAGATCAGCGTGCGGGACATCGTCGAGGACTGCGGAATCAACCGCAACTCATTTTACTACCACTTTCAGGACATTCCCTCGCTGCTGACGGAGATCATCACCGAGCACACCCAGCAGATGATCCGCGAATATCCGTCCATCAACTCGCTGGACGAGTGCTTTCACGTGGCCTTTCAGTTTGCCAAGGAGAACAGCCGCGCGGTGATGCACATCTATCACTCCGTCAACCGCGACCTGTTTGAAACCAACACTCTGAAGCTCTGCCAGTCGGTGGTGGAGACGTATATTGCCACGGCCTTTCCGGACAACCGCATGGACGAGGGCGACCAGGCCGTGCTGGTGCGCTTTCTCAAGTGCCAGCTGTTTGGCATGTGCATCGACTGGATCAGCGATGGCATGCGGGACGAGGCCTTTGCCGACCTGCGGCGGATGATTGACCTTTGCCGCGGCATGCCGGAGCTGATCCTGGCCAGAAGCCAGCAGACCCAACAATAAACCCAAGGCCCGGGAGCTGCGCTCCCGGGCCTTTTTGGGCAGCCGGACCCCGTTTGCCCAGTTTTCAGATAGATGCCGCCCCGGTGACCGGTTTTGTGTCACCGGGGCGGCATCTGTCCATTTTCAAAGTGAAAGCCGGGCGGTATACTCTGCTTGTCAATGAAAAGCGTTTCCCCGCTGGGAAACCGGAAAGGAGCTGCAAAGAATGCGTTCTGTTGCCCCGATGCGCACTGCGAAAATCGGATATATCGTTGTCTCGGCCCTGCTGATTGCCCTGGGCGCGGCCCTGCTGATCTGGCCGGAGGTTTCGGCGGCGTGGATCGGCCGCCTGCTGGGGATTGGCATGATTGCCTTTGGCGTGATCAAGCTGGTGGGCTATTTTTCCCGCGACCTGTTCCGCCTGGCCTTTGAGTATGATCTGGCCTTTGGCCTGCTGCTGATTGCCCTGGGCGCGGTCACGCTGGCACACCCCAGCGATGCCATGAGCTTTCTGTGCGTGCTGCTGGGCATCCCGGTGCTGGCCGACGGACTGTTCAAGATTCAGATCTCGATGGACGCCCGGCGGTTTGGCATCCGGCGCTGGTGGCTGGTGCTGGCGCTGGCAATTCTCACCTGTGCCATCGGGCTGGTGCTGGTATTCCGCCCGGCGGCCGGCCAGCAGATGCTGGTGATTATGATGGCGCTGTCGCTGATTCTTGACGGTGTGCTGAATCTGAGCGTGGTGCTCTGCACGGTGAAGATTGTCCGGCATCAGCAGCCGGACATCATTGATGCGGCTGATTAACAAAAAAGGAAAGGACGAATAACCCATGCGATTTGCCAGGGCGGTTGTAAAAAACCGCGTATTGATTCTTATTGTCGCGCTGCTGCTGCTGATTCCATCGGTGCTGGGTATGATCGGCACCCGGATCAACTATGACATGCTGGACTATCTGCCCGAGGACATGGACACGGTCATCGGGCAGAACGCCCTGATGGACGACTTTGGAAAGGGCGCCTTCTCCTTCATCATCGTGGAGGACATGCCGGCGCGGGACGTGGCGGCGCTGAAGGAGCAGATCGAATCGGTGGAGCACGTGGAAACGGTACTTTGGTATGATTCGCTGGCGGACATCTCCATCCCCGTGGAGATCCTGCCCGACAAGCTCTACCGTGAGTTCAACACCGACAACGCCACGATGCTGGCGGTGTTCTTCGACTCGGCCACGTCGGAGGACGTAACCATGGATGCCATCCGCGAGATCCGCAGCCTGGCGGGCAAGCAGTGCTTTGTCTCCGGCATGTCCGCGCTGGTCACCGATCTGAAGGACCTGTGTGAGCAGGAGGAGCCGATTTATGTGGCTCTGGCAGTGGCCTGCGCCTGCGCAGCCATGATGCTGCTGCTGGATGGCTGGCTGGTCCCGTTTGTGTTTCTGGCCAGCATTGGCATCGCAATCCTGTATAACCTGGGCAGCAACTACTTCCTGGGCGAGATCTCCTACATCACCAAGGCGCTGTCCGCAGTGCTGCAGCTGGCCGTGACCATGGACTATTCCATCTTCCTCTGGCACAGCTACAACGAGCAGCTGAGCCGGTATGATGACCACAAAGAGGCCATGGCCGTGGCCATCCACAACACCTTTGTTTCGGTGATCGGCAGCTCGATTACCACCATCGCGGGCTTTGTGGCACTGTGCTTCATGAGCTTTACCCTCGGCCGCGACCTGGGCCTGGTAATGGCCAAGGGCGTGCTGCTGGGCGTGGTCGGCTGCGTGACGATCCTCCCGTCGATGATCCTGCTGCTGGATAAGCCGCTGCAGAAGACGCGCCACCGCTCGCTGATCCCCGACATGGGCGGCTTTGCCAAGGCGGTGTGCAGGCGATTCCCGATCTTCCTGGTGATTTTCGCGCTGCTGATTGTCCCCGCCAGCTATGGCTACAGCAAGACCAACGACGAGGTTTATTACGACATGGGCCAGTGCCTGCCCGAGGACATGGAATATGTCATTGCCAACTCCAAGCTGTCCGAGGAGTTTGACATCGCTTCGACCCACATGCTGCTGTTGGACGCCGACCTGCCCACACGCGATGTGCGCGACATGATCGACCAGATGGAGCAGGTAGACGGCGTGAAATATGTGCTGGGGCTGGAGAGTGTGGTCGGCCCGCTGGTGCCCGAAGAGATTCTGCCGGAGTCCATCCGCTCGATCCTCAAGAGCGACCGCTGGGAGCTGATGCTGATCAACTCGGAGTATAAGGTTGCCAGCGACGCGGTCAGCGACCAGCTGGATGCGCTGAACGCCATTTTGAAGAACTATGACCCGTCCGGCATGCTCATCGGCGAAGCGCCCTGCATGAAGGACATGATTGAAACCACCGGCCACGATTTCCAGGTGGTCAACGCGGTGTCGATCGCGGCGATCTTCCTGATCATTGTGCTGGTGGAAAAGAGCCTGACCCTGCCG
>CACXCV010000190.1 GCA_902766215.1 Oscillospiraceae bacterium | reverse complement strand
TTTTTGTTTATTTTGTCTAATTCGAGGTGACCCCTATGGCGAACACAAAAGAACTCGCTGCCTGCCCCGAGGTGCTCAGGCAGCTTTTGGATACCAGTCCCTATCCGCTGGCGCTGTGCGGCCAGGAGGGCAGCGTCGTCTATGCCGGCCAGGCGCTGGCCGGCATGCTGCGGCAGCCGGCCGCACAGCTGGTTGGCCAGCCCTCTCAGGCACTGCTGCCCGACCAGCCGCCGCAGCTGCTGGGTCAGGCCGGCCCGGCGCTGTGGCTCTACAGCTGGCTGCGCCCACTGGCGCACCCCGGCCACGGGGCGCAGATGCAGCAGATTCTCAGCGAAAACCGCAGCTTCCGCCTGGCAATGGACCAGATTGGCCTGACGGTGTTCGAATACCGCATCGACCGTGACGAAATGTACCTTCTTGCTGCCGGCGTCGCCGCCGGGGAAGAGGACGCTGTGCTGCGCGGCGGACCCGAGCGCATCGCCAGCTATATTCACGCCTCGGAAGAGGACGCGCTGTTTCTGGCCGACGCCTTTGCCAACGCCGCCTTTGGCCGCAGCAGCTCGCTGGATCTGCGCGCCCACCTGGGCGAGGACGAGCAGTGGCTGCGGCTGACGCTCTGCCCCATCCTGCGCGGCACGCAGACCACCGGCACCGTCATCGGCACCATGCAGGACATCACCTCGCAGAAGCTGGCCGAGCAGCGTGTGTCGCGCGAGAGCGCCTTCCGCATGAACGTGCTCTCGGGCATCTCCTCCGACTGGGAGCTGGAGCTGGAGCGCAACTGCTGGAGCTATCTCTGGAACGGCGAACCGGCGCTGGCCTTTATCCCCGAGCCGCAGCAGTACCACGGCGACTATGACCGCTTTCTGTCCGACACGCTGCGCCCGCTGATACACCCGGACGACTGGGCGGCCTATGCCGCCATCATGGAGCGCGGCGCGCTGCTGGCGCGCTTTCGCCGGGGCGAGTCCGCCTGCTCGGCAGAATACCGCATCCGCAAGCGTCCGGCGGCCGAGGCAGACTATGAGTGGCGCAGCGTCAACGTGCTGCTCTCCCGCGACGCGCAGACCCTGCAGCCCAAGGCCAGCTGCCACGTCACCGACATCACGCCCCAGAAGGCCAGCCTGCTGGAGGCCCAGCGCGAAAAGCGCGTGATGGAGCACGCTGCCCGCGAGGCGCGCCGGGCCAACGCCCGCAAAAGCCAGTTCCTGGCCGACACCTCGCGCACGCTTCACGCGCCGCTGCAGGCCATGGTCGGCGCCTCCGAGCTGGCACTGATGGAGCAGATGCCCGACACCGTGCGCGAATACTTACAGCAGATTCACGACTTCGGCGACGATCTGACCCGCCTGCTGGGCGACGCGCTGGCGCTGACCGACGCGCAGCCGCAGCCCTCCTCCGCCAGAGAAGAGTATTCTCCGCTGGCGCTGATGCAGGACGTGGCCAACATTCTGTCCCAGCGCGAGCCGGATCGCTCCCTGTCGATCGGGCTGGAGGGCGAGGTGCCCTCGGGCCTGTCCGGCGACGGGATGCGCCTGCGTCAGGCGCTGCTGGATCTGGCCGGCACCGCCCTGCGCGCCAGCCCGGAGGTGTCGCTCTGCTTTGCCTGCCAGCGGCTGGACAGCGAGCACGTGCAGGCCGTGCTGACCCTGCTTGACCGGCACAGCACCCTCCCGCCGGACGAGCTGGCCAATCTGTTTGTCGCCTTCTCCCAGGCGGCGCATCAATACGGCGGCGACACGGGTCTGGCCCTGTCGCAGGCCCGGCAGCTGGTGCGCCTGATGGACGGCACGCTCGAGGCCATGCCCGCGCCCGGCGGCGGGATCGCCTTTGTTCTCTGCGTGCCGCAGCAGGTCATTGACCCCCGGCCGCTGCATCAATAATCCGCTCTTTTTGTCAGCTGCCAACGCCGCAGGTACCGCGTTGGCAGCTGCAAACGCCTCTTCGGTTAAAAAGTCCGCCGTTCGCGTCCATTCGACGCCGCGCAGCCCGCCGCCGCAGACCAGGCAGCCGCTGCGCAGGCAGCTGTCCAGCGCCGGCAGCACCGGCCCCGGGCGGCTGGCCGTGGTGCGCACCGTGCCGTCGCTGGCAAAGGCCGGCACAGGCAGCACCAGCACATCCGCCCAGTGCAGCACGCTGCACAGCGCGCCGTCCCGTGGGCAGGGGCTGCCCTGCATCCACAGGCGGCGCACCGGATAGCCGTCCTGCGCCAGGGCCTCTGCCGCGGCAGCCATCCGGCTGTCGCCGCCCAACAGTACAATTTGCTCCATTGATTCTCACCTCAATATGGTCTCACGCCAATGTATTCCCGAGGGTGGAAATCCGTTCCTGCAAAGCCTGGCAAACTAGACAAAATCAGGTGCCTTTTTCTGTTGATCTTTCACAGTTTCCAGTTAGATAGCGCTGGCAATTCCGCGCCGATTATAGTATAATGAAGCTGTATATCTGACGCTTACCGGCCTTTTGCCGGCCACTGATATTGGAGGCTGTATGATGTTCACCATTGAAGAATTCAAAGAGGAATACAGCAAAAAGTTCCTCGAAACCGTATCCAAGCCCATGAGCGCCTGCTCCCAGCTGGAGAAATACGGCGTGCTGGTCAAGCTGGTCACCTCGTCCATCAGCAAGGTGCGCGCCGAGACGCTGGCCCGCCAGATTGAAAACCGCGAAAAGCAGGTGTACTACTTCTCGATGGAGTTTCTGATCGGCCGTCTGCTGGAAAACTACCTGATCAACTTGGGCATCCGCGACGTGGTGGCCGACGGCCTGAAGGAGATGGGCGAGGATCTGGACGCGCTGTGCAGCTGCGAGCAGGACCCTGCGCTGGGCAACGGCGGCCTGGGCCGCCTGGCGGCGTGCTTCCTCGACTCGATGGCCTTTCTGGGCGTGCCCGGCACCGGCAACGGCGTGCGGTACCGCTTTGGCCTGTTCCAGCAGCACTTTGAAAACGGCTACCAGGTAGAGGGCACCGACAACTGGCTGGAAAACGGCTACCCCTGGGAGACCCGCCGGCCCGAGCATGCGGTGGAGGTCCACTTTGGCGGCTATGTCGAGCGCCGCTTTCAGGACGGCGAACTGCAGTTTACCCACCGGGACTATCAGCGTGTGCTGGCCGTGCCCTATGACGTGCCCATCGTGGGCTATGGCGGGCAGACCGTCAACACGCTGCGCCTGTGGAGCGCCGAGCCGGCTAAGGAAGAGTTTGACCTGAACGCCTTCAACAACGGCGACTATGCCGGCGCCACCCGCGCCCGCTCCGATATCGAGGCCATTACCTGGATTCTCTATCCCCAGGACACTGGCCCCGCCGGCCGTTCGCTGCGGCTCAAGCAGGAATATTTCTTTGTCTCCGCCGGCATCCAGTCCATCCTGCGCCAGTATAAGCGCGTATACGGCGCGGCGGCGCTGATGCAGCTGCCCGAGCACGTGTGCATCCAGATCAACGACACCCACCCCGCCCTCTGCGGGGCCGAGCTGATCCGCCTGCTGATCGACGAGGAGGGGCTGAGCTGGGATCAGGCCTGGCAGGTCGCCACGCACACCTGCGCCTATACCAACCACACCGTCATGCCTGAGGCGCTGGAGACCTGGGACATCAGCCTGGTGCAGCAGCTGCTGCCCCGCCTGTACATGATCATCGAGGAAATCGACCGCCGCTACCGCGAGAGCTTTGACCAGTCGCAGCCCAACGCCCGTGAAAAGCTGGCCGCCACGGCCATCCTCTGGGACGGCAAGGTCCGCATGGCCAACCTGTCGATTCTCTGTGGCTACAGCGTCAACGGCGTGGCCGCGCTGCACACCGACATTCTGAAAAAAGACGTGCTGCGCTCGTTCTACGAGCTGACGCCCGAAAAATTCAACAACAAAACCAACGGCGTCAGCCACCGCCGCTTTCTGATTCAGTCCAACCCCGGCCTGACGCGGCTGATCACCTCGGCCATCGGCGACGGGTGGAAGCGCGACGCCCAGCAGCTGGAGCAACTGCTGCCCTTGCAGTCTGACGCCGCCTTTCTGCAGCAGCTGCAGGCCGTCAAGCGCGAGAACAAGTGCCGCCTGGCCGACTTTGTCGCCGCGCACAACAGCATTGTGCTCGACCCCGACTCCATTTTCGACGTGCAGGTCAAGCGCATCCACGCCTATAAGCGCCAGCTGCTCAGCGCCTTCAAGATTCTGCGGCTGTACAACCGCATCAAGGAGAATCCGTCCTTCGAATGCCGGCCCTGCACTTTCATCTTCGGCGGCAAGGCGGCACAGAGCTATGTCTTTGCCAAGGAATGCATCAAGCTGCTCAATTCCATCGCCGACCTGGTCAACAACGATCCGGACGTGCGCGGGCGCATCAAGGTGGTCTTTGTCGAGAACTTCAACGTCTCCAACGCGCAGTTGATCTACCCCGCAGCGGACATCTCCGAGCAGATTTCCACCGCCGGCAAAGAAGCCAGCGGCACCGGCTGCATGAAGTTTATGATGAACGGCGCGCTGACTCTGGGCACGCTGGACGGCGCCAACATCGAGATCCGCAATCTGGTCGGACCGGAAAACTTCCAGGTCTTTGGCCTGACCTCGGACGAGTGCATGAACTATTACCTTCACGGCGGCTATTCGGCCCAGGAGACGGCCCGGCAGGACCCCGCCCTGCAGCAGATGGTGCAGCAGCTGGTCAACGGCTTCTTCCGCTTTTCCGGCCAGGACTACTGGAACATTTATGACGCGCTGATGCAGCAGAACGACGAATACTTCGTGCTCAAGGACTTTGCCGCCTATATGGACGCCTGGCAGCAGCTGTGCGCGCTGTATGACAACACGGCGCTCTGGCAGCAGAAGGCGCTGGTTAACATTGCAAAATCCGGATATTTCAGCTCTGACCGCACCATCCGCGAATATGTGCGCGACATCTGGCATACCCGGTGCGACAACTAAACTCACAGACAAAGGAGCCATCTTCATGCGCAGGAAAGAATGTATCGCCATGCTGCTGGCCGGCGGGCAGGGCAGCCGTCTCGCCCCGCTGACCAGCAAGAACTGTAAGCCTGCCGTCTCGTTCGGCGGCAAGTACCGCATCATTGACTTCTCCCTGAGCAACTGCGTCAATTCCGGCATTGACACGGTGGGCGTGCCCATCCAGTATAAACCGCTGGTGCTCAACTCCTACTTGGGCACCGGCGCCGCCTGGGATCTGGACAGCTCGGAGGGCGGCGTACACGTGCTGCCCCCCTTTGCCACCGAGTCGGGCGGCGAGTGGTATGCCGGCACGGCCGATGCCATTTATCAGAACATGGACTTCATCGAAAACTATAACCCGGAATATGTTCTGATTCTCTCCGGCGACCATCTTTACCGCATGGACTACAGCAAGATGCTCTCCTTCCACAAAAAGCACAAGGCCGACCTGACCATTTCGGTCATCGAGGTGCCCTGGGATGAGGCAAAGCGCTTCGGCGTGATGAGCGTGGACAGCGAGCAGCGCATCACCAAGTTTGAGGAAAGGCCGCCCCACCCCGAGTCGAACCTGGCCTCGATGGGCCTGTACATTTTCAGCTGGCCGGTACTGCGTCAGGCGCTGCTGGCCGAGCACGCCAAGCCGGACTCCCACCAGGACTTCGGCAAGGACATCATCCCCGCCCTGCTCCAGAGCAGCAAGCGGCTCTTTGCCTATACCTTCTCCGGCTACTGGAAGGACGTGGGCACGCTCGACAGCTATTACACCGCGCAGATGGAGCTGCTGGCCCCCAACCCTGAGTTTGACATCTTCTCCGACTCGATGCGCATCTATTCCAACGCCAACATCGATCCCCCGCACTATGTCGGCCCGCACGCCGTGATTGAATCCGCGCTGATCTGCAACGGCTGCCGGATTCTTGGCTCGGTGCGGCAGAGCATTCTGGCCCCCCAGGTCTTTGTGGCCGAGGACGCCCTGGTGGAGGAGAGCATCCTGCTCCCCGGCGCCCGGGTAGAGGCAGGCGCACAGGTGCGCCACGCCATCGTGGGCGAGCGCACCGTGATCACCGCCGGCAGCTGTCTGGGCGCGCACGACGCGCCGCTGACCGTGCTGGGCGACGACGTGGTTTATACAAAGGAGGCGGCGAAATGAAAAACGTGGCAGGCATTGTATCCACCAACTATGGCAGCTATTCCTTCGGCGCACTGCTGGATCACCGGCCGGTCGCCTCGCTCCCCTTCGGCGGGCGCTATCGCCTGGTCGATTTTCCGTTGTCCAACCTGGTCAACGCGGGCATTACCACCATCGGCCTGATTACGCCCTATCATTTCCGCTCGGTGCTGGACCATGTGGGCGTGGGCAAGGAGTGGAACCTGGCACGCAAGAGCGGCGGCATGTTTGTCCTGCCCGGCTCGGTCTACGGCTTTAAGAGCCTGCACGGCAAGCTGCTGCTGCGCGACCTGGTCGAAAACCGCGCCTATCTGGACCGCACCGGCGACAGCACGCTGGTCATCGCCGGGGCCAGCTCCGTGATGAACATTGACCTGCGGCCGGTCATCGAGTCGCACTTTGACTCCGGGGCGCAGATTACGCTGATCTACCGCCGCGGCGAGGGCGACAGCCGCACCCCCGGCTATCGCCTGACTGTGGGCGACGACGGGCGCGTGGTGCGCATTTCCG
>CACXCV010000189.1 GCA_902766215.1 Oscillospiraceae bacterium | reverse complement strand
GGCGCGGCGGCAGGCGCCGATCAACGCTTTGCAGGCCGGGCCGGCCAGCAGCTCCGCCGCATCGGCAGCCGGCCTGCCGGCAAGCACCAACGACAGGTTTTCCACGCCGCTGGGCCGGACAATCTGCGGATATGCCGCCGCGCCGCGGAGATACTCCGTCAGACCGGCGCCGTTTTCCAGGCCGAAGCCCCTGGCGACCGACGGATTGCGCAGGTCGCAGTCCAGCAGCGCCACACGCCGCCCACAGGAGGCCAGCGCCGCCGCCAGATTGACCGCCACGGTGGTCTTTCCCTCGCCGGGGGTTGCGCTGGAAACCAGCAGAACCCGGACGTTCTGCTGCTGCATCTGCTTTTCCGTGCGCATGCGCAGCAGGTGAACCGACTCGGAAAAGCCGGCCGGCGCCGCCTGTTCATCAAAGCGGGGGCAGGCAGGCTTTTCCTTTCTGCCCCGGACGGCCGGCAGCGTGCCAAGCAGATGCAGGTTGAGCATCTGCTTCAGCTCCTCCTCATTGTGTACCGTCGCGTGAAGCGAAGCCAGAACAAACGAAACCACAATCCACAGCACCGTGCCGATCAGCAGCGCCCGCTGCACAGCCTGGCGGTATTGGCGGCTGTTATAGGGCTGCGCCGGCACGCCGCTCTCGTCAAGCAGGTGCATCACCGTTGGCCCCACCACAAACTCGGCCACCTCGGGATAATATTCGATGACCGCCTGCAGAACCGCATAGGCCTGCTGCGGATCGGACGAGGAAACCGTCAGGGTAAAGATGTTGGTGCTGTTCAGCACCGTGGCCGAGACCGCCGGCATGGCGGCGATGTCCAGCGCCTGCCGCACCCGATCGCTCAGCGCGCCGCTGGTGAGGATATAGGGGAAGGTCTTTGCCATCTGCTCTGCTGTGGCCGTGTTATAGCTGCGGATCTCCGACTGAAGCGGGTTGGTCACATAGACCGTAAACGTCGCGCTGGCGCGGTACATCGGCCGGTAGCTCCGCCCGGTCTGCCAGCACAGCGCCGCGGCGCACAGCAGCGTCAGCACGGCAAAGGCGGCCAGCGTGCGGCGCATGATGCGCAGCCCGTCCGGCAGGAGCTGCCGGAGGTCAATCCCCGCAATTTTCACTTCACTCGTTGTGTTGTCCATTGTTTCTCCGCCTTACCGGTTGTCTTCCTGCCCGGACGCCTGCGCGCCGTATTTTCCATAGCGCCCATAGCCATATCCATAGCCGCCCCGATCGGTCAGCAGCGAGGTACGGCAGTCGTTGAGCACGCAGCCCAGCACCTCTGCCCCGGCGCTGCTGAGCACATCCAGCGCGCCGCACAGCTGCTTTGTGCCGGCATAGTTCTGCCGCACCACCAGAATGGCCGCGTCCGCCAGGTCAGCAAGGCACTCGGCGTCCAGCCCGGCCGACATGGGCGGCGTGTCCAGAATCACATAGTCATACGCCGCCCTGGCCGCGGCAAGCAGCGCCGCCATCCCCTCCGAGGCGGCAACCGCCGCCGAGTCGCCGGCAGGACGGTCCTCCAGCAGCAGAAAGAGCGTTTGCCCCCTGGCATACGGCCTGACCGCGTTTTCCAGGCTCAGCCGCCCACACGCAACCGCCGCCGTCCCGCCGCCCTGCCACGGCTGGGCAAGAATCCGGCAGCAGGCCGGCTTGCGCAGGTCGCCGTCGATCAGCAGCACGCGCCTGCGCTTCTGCGCCAGCGACAGGGCCAGGTTTACCGCCACGGTGGACTTTCCCTCGTTTTCCAGCGCGCTGGTGACCAGCAGCGTCTTTCCGCCCTCGGGCATATACTGCTCGACCCGGCGGCGCAGGGTGCGGATGGTTTCCGCATAGGAAAAGGATATCAGCGGGCTGGTAATCAGGATGCCGGTCTTTTTCCGCCGGAGGGCCGCGCGCAGGGTTTGACTCTTGCGCTCGTGGCGAATCTGCCCCAGCACGCGGCAGTCGAGCTTGCGCCCGGCCTCTTCGGTGCTGCGCACGGCGTCGCGCAGCACCGAGCACAGCGCCAGCAGCACGCACATGGCCGCAGCCGTCAGCAGCGCCGCTTTCTTTGCGCTGCCCGCCGCCTGAAGCGGCTTGGACGGCGCCACGGGCACCCGGGGCTGCTGCAGCACCTCCAGAATGATGTCGCCCATCACCTGATAGGACACCACCGAGTGCTGCTCGATCACCGCCTGCGTGGCCAGAAACGCCGTTCGCGGGTCGCCGGCCGTCACGCGCATGGTCAGCAGATTGGTCTCAGCCACGGCCGCCGCCTCGATCCGGCCGTCAAACGGCGCACCCAGCGACTGCTCCACCGTTTTGCGCAGGATCGAGCTGTTAAGCACCTCGGAAAACGCCACGGCAAGGCTGCTGGCGGCCGACAGGTTCTGATACACCGAGGACGAGCTTTCGCGCAGCGAGACGACAAAGGTGGTTGTGGTGGTATACGCAGGCCGATAGGTCAGTTCGGCGCCGGCAAACACGCCCAGCGCGGCAATCAGCGCCGCAGCCGCCACCAGATACCAGCGCCGCAGCACATCCAGAACCGCTACAATCGGGTCGAACGGCAGCAGCCCGGTCTGGCCGCTCTGCGCCGCTGTTCTTTCTTCCGCCATGCCCCTATTCCTCCACCGCCACCAGCAGCCGCGTCCGCCCGGTATCGGCGCCGCAGGTTACCGTATAGTCCACGCAATACACGCCGGGAACCGCCGTGTTCACCTCGCCCGCGGTCTGAACCGATGCCCCCTCCGGCAGCGGCTGCAGGCCGACGGTCCTTTCCCCCGCCTGAAGCGCCAGCAGATATGTCTCAGGCGAGAACCGCTCGCCCACCCGGAGATAGACCAGATAGCTGCGCAGCGTCAGCCCGGCCGTGCCGGGGCTTTCCTCCGTCACCAGCACCGGCGCAGTCAGATAGGCCGTGTCGCCCAGGCTGTTCGTCACGCGGAAGGCCACAGCATACTCGCCGGCCTCGAACAGCTGCCGCTCGCCGCTGACCAGCGTCCCCTTCACCCGGTCACTGAGGTCGCCGTCGAACACGTCCACCGCTCCCACCACTGAGAACACATCCGGCATGACGCCCGCACGGAAAATCAGCGGCGCCGACAGGGAAAAATGCGGACTGACATAGTCCTCATAGCAGACGGTCCGCTGCGCCTTGGCCACGTTGCCCGCCGCGTCAAAGGCCGCATAGGTCACGGTAAAGCGCCGGTCCGACACCATGCCGCGCACCGATTCGACCACCAGCGAGGCAGTCACGTCGCCGTCGTGCGCATCGGCGGCCGTCACGCCGTCCAGCAGACGGGCCGGCTCGTCGGTCACCGACAGCCGCAGCTCGCTCTGCGCCATGAAGATCACCGGCGCTTCCCGATCGTGTCCGCCCTGACTGAGGCAGCTGTATGCCCCAAAGGCCGCGCAGCAGGCCGCAGTGACCAGCAGAAGGAGTTTTTTCCCTTTGTTCTTCACGTTCTGCTCTCCTCAATCGAACCATTCCGGCTCGTCCATATCCATCGCCCGGTTGCCAAGCACCCGCGCCGGGTTTTCCTCCAGCAGCAGGCGTGCTGTCTCCTCGGAATACTCGCGGCACAGCAGCGCCCATACATCGCGCAGCCACGGCGTTCTGACCACCGGCGTGTGCGCGTCGCTGGCCACAAAGGCGGCAAAGCCCCGGCCAACCAGCCGGTGTGCCAGCGTCTCCTCCCGCGGGCCGAAGCGACCCAGCAGGCTGCCGCGGTTGATTTGCAGCAGACAGCCCATATCCACCCACTCGTTGAGCAGCTGCGGGTCGGCCTGGGCATAGCGATAGCGCTCCGGATGCGCCACAATGGGCTGCATCCCCAGCCGCAGCACCGCCTCAAGAATCTGCGTGGCCTGCCGGGCATAGCCTTCAAACGGAAACTCGATCAGCGGATAGCGCGACCCGGCCAGCGGAATCAGCGTGCCCTCACGAAGCCGCTGCGCCGTCTGCGCCGTGCCGAAGATCTCCATCCCCGCATAGAGCCGCAGCGGGATCCCCGCCCGCTCCAGCGCCCGGCCAAGCCGCGCCGCTGCGGTGCGCACCTGTCCGGCGTCCGGACCGTCCCCGTCCGGCAGGCCGCAGTGCGGCGTGGCGGCCATGGCTTTCACGCCGCTCTCCACGGCCAGCCGCGCCATCTCCAGCGAGGCCTCCAGCGAGGGCGCGCCGTCGTCCATCCCCGGCAGAATGTGCGCGTGGAGGTCAATCATCTTCTGCAAGCACGCCGGCCTGGGCAAGCTGCTGCACAAAGGCCTGCGCATCCGCCGCGGCCTCTTCCCGGGTCACGTCGTATTCCGCCACAATCGCGTCCACCAGCGTCTGCTCGGTCTGCTCCGTCTGCAGAGTCTGAAAGATAAAGCAGCCCAGCTCGTTGAGCGCAATCAGACCGTTGAGCCGCACCGCCGCCTCGCCGGTCGGCACCAGAATGTATTCTCCCGCGATTTCCCGCAGGATAAAGTCCCTGGATGTTTTCACTTTTGTCCCCTCCTGAACCTTGATAGCACCCCGTATGCCCGGCACAGCCCCCCGTGCAGGGGCAGCACGCGCGGCCACACGCGGGCAAAAAACTCCCACCAGAAGCAGCCCGGCCCCTGGCAGCGCCCTTTTCTCACCGCGGCGCACACCACCGCCACGATCTGATCGCGCCGGATTCCGCGCTCGACCAGCTGCTGCGCGTCGCCCGCCATGGCAAAGCCGCCGTCCCGCTGGCAGGCGACAATCCGGTGCAGCACATACCCCCCGCCCTCCCGGCGGTAGAGCGCCATGTCGCCGCGGCGAAGCCGCCTGTTGGGCCGGGCCAGCAGCACGCTGTCGCGCCCCGGCGACAGAAAGGGCAGCATGCTGCTGCCGGTCACCGGCAGAGGCAGCGGCGTGCCGTCCGTCTCCAGCAGCGCGCGATAGCGCTCGATCAGCGCCGCGGTCTGCGTCGTTTGCCCTGTCATCATGGCTCCTCCCGGACGGTCCCTCCGTCCACCCGGTAGCGGCGCGTGCAGCGCTTGGCCGTGCCGGGGCGATGCGTGGCAAAAATGCAGGTGTGAACCATGCCGCTGGTCATCAGGTTGTGCAGCAGCTGCGCCTCGGTTGCCTCGTCCAGGGCCGAGGTTGCCTCGTCCAGCAGCAGCACCGGCGC
>CACXCV010000188.1 GCA_902766215.1 Oscillospiraceae bacterium | reverse complement strand
GGCCGGCAGCGGCACGGAGGTGGCCGTGGTGGCCGGCCAGACGGCTCCGGTCTATCAGGGCGTGGTGGTGGTGTGCGACGGGGCGGACAGCGCCCGGCTGCGCCTGGAGATTACCCAGGCGGTCAGCGCCCTGACCGGGCTGAGCAGCGACAAAATTGCAGTGGTAAAAAGGAAGGGACATTCATGAAAAATTTGATGGCAAACAAACTCTGGAAGCGAAATGCAGTGGTGGCCACGGTGCTGCTGTTCGTCTGCATCGGCATCTACCTCAACTGGGCCTATCAGCGCGACGCCCAGACACCCGAGCTGACCGAGGTGCTCAACGAGGAGCTGGTGATGAACAGTCAGCCCGAGGCAGAGCTGGTTATTGGTCAGGACGCGCCCGAGGACGCCATGCAGACGGCAATGGCCTCGCTGGACCAGCAGACCAGCAGCGCGGAATACTTTGCCCAGATCCGGCTCAGCCGCCAGGAAAGCCGCGACAGCGCGGTGCAGCTGCTGCAGGAGACCATTGCCTATGAAACCGGCTCGGACGAGAGTGCCGCCTCGGCGGCCTCGGATCAGCTGTCGCTGCTGGTCAACCGCGCTCTGGACGAGGCGCAGGTGGAGAGCCTGATCATCGCCAAGGGTTATGACGACTGCGTGTGCTTTATGAACGACGGCAGCGTCTCAGTAGCGGTCAGCGCCCCGGAGGACGGCCTGAGCGAGGCGGCGGTGGCGACCATCGCCGACGTGGTGCTCAGCCAGAGCGACTATAAGCTCTCTGAAATCCGCGTGGTGGAGGTTCACTGAAAAAAACGGCAGCGCGGCTGGGCGGCAGCCGCGCTGCGTTTTTGTCCGGCGCGGCAAGTTGCCTATTGTAATTTCGCCGTTTTGTGGTAGAATAAAGCCAGCAAAGGAGGCCGTGTTATGGGCGAAAACCGTGATTACATCACCCGCTATGAGACAGACGGGACAGTCAACATCTCGACAGAGGTTGTCTGCGCCATTGCTGCGCTGGCAGCCAACGAGGTCGAGGGCGTCTGCGGCCTGTCGCAGAACCGTTCGGCAGAGATTGCCGAGCTGCTGGGGTATAAAAGCCTTTCCCAGGGCGTGCGCCTGACGGCGCAGGACGATGCCTATTCCATCGACTGCAATGTGGTCATCGAGCAGGGGCACAAGATTCCCGAGGTGGCTGCGGCGGTGCAGGCGGCGGTTGCCTCGGCCATCGAGTCGACCACGGGCATCCAGGTGGCGGCGGTCAATGTCAATATCTGCTCGATCGCAGCGCCAAAAAAGAATGGCTGAAAAATAAACCCTTTGTGCAAGACAAAGGGTTTATTTTTTTGCAATTTCTGATATAATGAATAAAATACCGTTTTTAAGAGGTGTCCTATGACCAGAACAAACGCCCGCGAGCTGGCGGTGCAGCTCACATTTATGAACGAGTTTCAGCGGGAGGCCGCACAGCAGCTGCAGCAGCAGCTGTTTCAGCCGCCCTATTACCATACTCTCCAGCAGGAATTGAATCTCTTCCACGAACTGCCCAACAAAAAGCAGAAGGACTACATATGCGCGCTGGTGGCCGGGGTCGAGGACCGGCGCGGTGAGCTGGACGGCTATATCTCCCAATACAGCATCGGCTGGCGGATCGAGCGCATCTCCTGCCTGTGCAAGGCCGTGATGCGTGTGGCCATGTACGAAATCCTCTATGTGGACGATGTGCCCGACAGCGTGGCCATCCACGAGGCGGTCGAGCTGGCGCGCCGCTATGAGGACGAGGACGCCGTGGCTTTTGTCAACGGGCTGCTTGGCTCTTTTGTGCGGGGGGTGCAGCGCTGATGTGGGCGCTGGGCTTTGACACCAGCAACTATACCACCTCGGTTGCCATGACCGACGGGGCGCTTTGGGACAACCGCTCGCGCCTGCTGGACGTGCCCGAGGGGGCGCTGGGGCTGCGCCAGGCCGACGCACTGTTTTCCCATGTCAGGCGCCTGCCGGAGCTGGCGCAGGCGCTGTTCGAGGGCTGCGGCGAGGAAATCGGCGTCATTGGGGCCAGCACACGCCCCCGGGCAGTCGAGGGGTCGTATATGCCCTGCTTTCTGGCCGGCGAGTCGCAGGCGCGGGTAATGGCTGCGGCGCTGCATGTGCCTGTGTGCACGGTGTCGCACCAGCAGGGGCACATTGCTGCGGCGCTGCGTTCGGCCGGGCGGATGGAGCTGCTGGAGCGCCCGTTCCTGTGCTGGCACCTGTCCGGCGGTACTACCGAGCTGCTGCATGTCACGCCCGAGGGATGGAACGTCCATGCCGAGCGGATCGGCGGGACCATGGACCTCTCCGCCGGGCAGCTGATTGACCGGACCGGCCGTCTGCTGGGGCTGCCCTTCCCGTCGGGAAAGGCGCTCGACGCGCTGGCCGCCCAGGGAGACAGCCGCCCCTTTGCCGTGCGGCTGCACGGGCTGGACTTCTCGCTGTCCGGGATGCAGAACCAGGTGGAGCAGATGCATGCCCGCGGGGCGCACCCGGCCCAGACGGCGCACTTTGCCATTGCCACCGTCTGCCAGACGGTGGACCAGGCCACCCGTGCGGCACTGGCGCTCTATCCCGGCGAGCCGGTGGTGTTTTCCGGTGGAGTCAGCTCCAATTCGCAGCTGCGCGGCTGGAGCTGCGCCTATGAGCGCGTGTTTGCCGCGCCGCAGTTCTCCACCGACAACGCGCTGGGTGTGGCGGTGCTGGCCCTGCGCTGGAGGGAGCGGGCATGAGCCAGGTCCTGACGGTATCCCAGGTCAACGAATACATTAAGGGAATGTTCGACGACGACCGGCTGCTGCGGCAGCTGGCGGTCTGCGGCGAACTGTCCAACTATAAAATCTACCCGTCCGGGCACCACTATTTCTCCCTTAAGGACGCCGGCAGCGTGTTGCGCTGCGTGATGTTCAAGGGCAGCGCCCTGCGCATCCGCTTCCGGCCCGAGGTGGGGATGCATGTGATTCTCACCGGGCGCATCAGCGTCTATCCCCGCGACGGCGCCTATCAGTTCTATGTGGACAGCATGACGCCCGAGGGCGTGGGCGACTTGTTTGTCGCCTTCGAGCAGCTGAAGGCACGCCTGGCGGAGGAGGGACTGTTCGACCCGGCGCGGAAGCAGCCCCTGCCGCGCTTTCCCCACCGGATTGCCATCGTCACCTCCGGCGCGGGGGCGGCAGTGCGCGACATGCTGCGCATCCTGGGCAAGCGCTATCCGCTGAGCAAGGTGCTGATCCTGCCCGTGCGCGTGCAGGGGGCCGAGGCGCCGGCCGAGATTGCCGGGGCCATCCGTTATGCCAACCGATATCAGATTGCCGATGTGATCCTTACCGGGCGCGGGGGCGGCTCCATGGAGGATCTGTGGGCCTTTAACGACGAGCGGGTTGCCCGGGCCATTGCCGCCTCGGAGATCCCGGTGGTCTCCGCCGTGGGGCACGAGCCGGACGTGACCATTGCCGACTTTGTGGCCGATGTGCGCGCGGCCACGCCCTCGAACGGGGCCGAGCTGGTGGCCCCCGACCAGGCCGAGCTGCGTCTGCGGCTGCAGTCGCTGCAGGGCCGCATGGCCGAGGCGCTGACCCGCCGGGTCAAGCTTTCGCGCCAGCGCCTGGGGGCGCTGGCGTCCGCCGGGGTGCTCACCGGCCCCGCGGCCTATGTGCAGGAGCGGCGGCTGTATCTGGACCAGCTGCAAAACCGGCTGGCGGTGCAGGCGCAGCACAGCACCGAACGTGCGCGGGCGCGCTTTGCGCGGCTGACCGCCGCACTGGACGCGCTCAGCCCTATGAAGGTGCTGGGCCGCGGCTATGCCCTGGTTCGCGACGAACAGGGCCGGGTGATCAAGTCCGCCGCGCAGCTGCAGATTGGGCAGCCGGTTGCCGTCCGGCTGGAGCAGGGCGGCTTTTGCGCTGCGGTGACAGAGAGATGGGAGGATCAGGATGGAACAAGCGAGCATGACCTTTGAGCAGGCCCTGACGCGCCTGGAGGAAATTGTGCGCCAGCTTGAGCGCGGCGAAGCGCCGCTGGAGCAGTCGCTGGCGCTGTTTGAAGAGGGGACGGGCCTGGTGAGGACCTGCAGCGGTCTGCTGGATCAGGCAGAGCTGAAGGTAGCCCGACTGGTCAAGGGCGCGGATGGAGCGCCGCAGGAGGTGCCCTTTGAGCCAGAGCAATAATTTGCCGCCCTGGGAGGGCTATCACCGGCAGATCGAAGACTGGCTGGCCGGATGTCTGCCGGAGGATGCGCCTGCGCGGCTGCGTCAGGCCATGGCCTACAGCCTGCTGGCCGGCGGCAAGCGCCTGCGCCCCATGCTGGCCATGGAGTTCTGCCGCGTCTGCGGCGGCCCGGCCGAGACTGCGCTGCCGGTGGGCTGCGCGGTGGAGCTGCTGCACACCTATTCGCTGATTCACGACGACCTGCCAGCCATGGACAACGACAATCTCCGCCGGGGCAAACCAACCTGCCATATCGCCTTTGACGAAGCCACGGCTATTCTGGCCGGCGATGCGCTGCAGGCACAGGCGTTTGCCGCGCTTGCCGCCGCGCCGCTGCCGGAGGAGCGGCGGCTGGCCTGTGTGGCCGAGCTGGCCGCGGCGGCCGGGGCCGCCGGCATGTGCGGCGGCCAGCAGTTGGACCTCGACGGCGACGGCAGGCCTCACACGGCCGAGGAGCTGGCGCAATTACAAGCACTGAAAACCGGGGCGCTGTTCCGGGCTGCGTGCCGCATGGGCGTATACTGTGCCGGGGGCACGGACGCGCAGCTGGCCGCGGCCGACGGCTATGCCGCGGCATTGGGGCTGGCGTTTCAGATCCGCGACGACATGCTCGACGAGATCGCCGACCAGGGCCTGCTGGGCAAACCGGTTGGCTCCGATCGGCAGCAGGGAAAGTATACCTTCCTCACCACGCTGGGGCTGGACGAGTGCGCCCGCCGCGTGGGCGCGCTGACGGATCGGGCGATCGAGGCGCTGCGCAGCCTGCCGGAGAGCGGCCATCTGGCGGCGTTGGCCTGGCAGCTGGCTCAGCGGGGAAGCTGAGTCTTGCAACGGGCGGCAATCGATG
>CACXCV010000187.1 GCA_902766215.1 Oscillospiraceae bacterium | reverse complement strand
GTGCGCCTCCCACATGGAGGCGGGGACGGAGTTGTTGATGTCGAGCAAGGTGACCGCATCAGCAGACACGCAGGCTCCGATATACTCGGACAGCGCGCCGTAAATATCGACCTCGCAGCTGACAGGAATACCGCGGGAAGCCAGGCGGGAGTTGACAAAGCAGGGCTCGAAGCCGAACTGCTCCGGGAAGGCGGGCCAGCACTTGTCGGCAAAGACGACATAGTCGCGGGCGCCCTTGTGCGCCTCGGCCCAATCCAGCAGGGTCAGCTCAAACTGCGCCATGCGCTCGAGCAGGTCGGAGTAGACCTTGCTGCCCATTTCCTTCTGCATGTCGGCAACGACGTCGGCAATGCGGCTGTCGCCGGCGTGCTGCTTGTAAGAAACCAGCAGATCCAGCTCGGAGTTCTCCTCAATCTCAACACCCAGCTCGTACAGACCCTTGATGGGGGCGTTGCAGGCGAAGAAGTCCTGCGGACGCGGGCCAAAGGTGATGACCTTCAGGTGCTTCAGGCCGATGATGGCGCGGGCGACCGGCACAAAGTCGGCGATCATCTTGGCGCAGTCCTCGGCGGTGCCGACCGGATACTCGGGGATGTAGGCCTTCAGGTGACGCATGCCCAGGTTGTAGGAGCAGTTCAGCATGCCGCAGTAGGCATCGCCGCGGCCGTTGATCATGTCGCCGTCGCCCTCGGCAGCGGCCACATACATGACCGGGCCGTCGAACTTCTGACAGATCAGGGTCTCGGGGGTCTCGGGGCCAAAGTTGCCCAGGAAGACAACCAGTGCGTTGCAGCCGGCCTTTTCCACGTCGGCCACAGCGGCCAGCGCGTCCTTCTCGTTCTCAACGGTGATCTGACACTCGTAGATGCCCTCGCCATAGGCGGCAACGATGTTCTTGCGGCGCTGGGTGGACAGCGCAATGGGGAAACAGTCGCGGGACACGGCAATAATGCCAAGCTTTACTTCGGGAATGTTCATGGTGTTGTGTCTCCTTTTCATTAGAATACAATGGAATTAGATGAGGCCGGCGATGTCGATGTTTTCACCGGTCAGGCCGACATAAGCGCCCTGAGCGGCCTCGTCCGACTCGGGGTGCGCCAGCAGCCACTTGTTGCAGGCCCACAGCAGTGCGTCCTCGGGCGCCTTGGGCGTCAGGGCGGGGCGGTCGGTGTTGGTGCCCTTCGGCAGGGCGATCAGCACGTGGAAGCCCTTGCTGGCGTCGCAGTGGCAGGGTGCATAGTGCAGCGTGGTGGCATAGCACTC
The DNA here is from genome assembly GCA_902766215.1 of Oscillospiraceae bacterium. Classification (GTDB taxonomy): domain Bacteria; phylum Bacillota; class Clostridia; order Oscillospirales; family Oscillospiraceae; genus RUG11142. The sequence continues at coordinate 4,142 of CACXCV010000187.1, read as the reverse complement.
GACCAGCGTGCCGGCGGGCGCGCGGAACGCCTTTACCTTGGCGGTGTCCAGCTTGCCGTCAACCACGTCCTCCGCCTTGGCCAGCAGGAGGATAAAGTCCTCTGCGCCCAGGTTGAACTCGCTGTCGCGGTGATACTCCAGGCAGTTGAGCTTGGTGTTGTGGCCGTTGCACCAACCCAGCTGGACGGGCATGCCGCCGTAGAGATGGGTGGAAACCTCGGCTGCGGCGGGGAGCTGCTGCAGCAGCGGCTCCTCGGGCACATAGCCCACGCCCTCGGGCAGCGGCGTGTTAGCCAGGGCGGCGACGATCGAATGGACCATCTCGTCCAAGCCGGTGACAACCTTGCCGTAAGGCTTGAACTCCGAGTCGAAAACAGAGAGAATTTTCATGGGTTCACTCCTTTACAAGCTCTGCAAAGAGACCCTTGCAGGCGGGATAGATTTGCTTGAAGGCCTGATAGCGCCGCTCGTATTTGGCGGCCAGCTCCGGCGTGGGGTTCATGGTCGAGCGGATGTGAACCAGCCGGCTGCAAACCGTCTGCACATCGGGATATGCGCCGCAGGCTACCATGGCCAGCATTGCGCCGCCCATGCCGGGACCCTGCTCCGAGACAGGAGAATGCAGCGGAATGTTCAGCACGTTTGCCATGATCTGCTTCCACAGCGGGCTTTTGGCGCCGCCGCCGCAGAGCATCGACGAGGGAATCGACACGCCCAGGCTCTTGGCCACCTCCACGCTGTCGCGGATAGCGAAAGCCACGCCCTCCAGCACGGCCTGGGTCAGGTCGGCACGAGTGGTGTCCATGGTCATGCCGATGAAGGTGCCGCGGGCGTTGGTGTCGTTGATGGGGCTGCGCTCACCCATCAGATAGGGCAGGAAATAAACGTGGTTTTCGCCCAGCTTGTCAGCCGTGATGGGGGCCTGCTCGGCGTTATAGTCGGTGGTCTGGAAAATGTCCTCCATCAGCCACTTGTTGCACGAGGCGGCGGAGAGCATGCAGCCCATCAGGTGATAGCCGCCGTCGGCATGGGCAAAGGCGTGCAGCGCGTTGTGACTGTCCACGCCGAAATGGGCCGAGGAGATGAACACTGTGCCGGAGGTGCCAAGGCTGATGTTGCAGCCGCCGTCGCCCACCACGCCAGTGCCGACTGCCGCCGCAGCATTGTCGCCCGCGCCGGCTGCTACGCGGACAGAGGCGGGCAGACCCAGCTGCGCTGCAGCCTCGGGCCGCAGGGTGCCGATGCAGTCATAGCTTTCAAACAGGTGCGGCATCTGCTCGGCGCGCACGCCGCAGATGTCCAGCATTTCGGACGACCAGCACTTGTGCTGCACATCCAGCAGCAGCATGCCGGACGCGTCGGAATAGTCGCAGGCATGCACGCCGGTAAGCAGGTAGTTGATGTAGTCCTTGGGCAGCATAATCTTGCTGATCTGGGCAAAGTTCTCCGGTTCGTTCTCGCGCAGCCAGAGGATCTTCGGCGCGGTGAAGCCGGCAAAGGCGATGTTGGCCGTCAGGGCGGACAGGCGCTCCTTGCCGATGACGTTGTTGAGATAGTCGACCTGCTTGGCAGTGCGGCCGTCGTTCCAGAGAATGGCGGGGCGGATTACCCGATCCTCGCTGTCCAGAATGACCAGGCCGTGCATCTGGCCGCCGCAGCCGATGCCGGCTACCTGTTCGGGGTCAAATCCCTTCAGCAGCGCGGGGATCCCCTCAAACACTGCCTTTTTCCAATCTTCGGGCGCCTGCTGGCTCCAGCCGGGCTGGGGAAACTCCAGCGGATAGTCCCGGGATACTACGTTTTTAATGTCGCCGTTCTCGTCCATCAGCAGCAGCTTGACCGCCGAGGTGCCGAGATCGATGCCGATATACAGGCTCACGCAAACCCCTCCTATGATAATCTGTATGCACAATATAGCAATTTTGCACGGATTTCGCTATAGTAAATCTGCTTTTTTTATAGGACTAAGCTGCTCTTTTGCGGCCTGCTGCGCCTGTTCAGGGTGCGGATACCCCCAGCGGCAGTTCCGGCTCCCATTGCAGGCCGGGCTTTGCCCCGCGGCAGGCCTCCACCATGACAAAGCGGACCTGTCTGCCCCGGGCGGCCTGCATCCGCTTGGGTTCCAGCCCGGCGGCGCAGAGGGATGCAAACAGCTCCGCCAGCCGCTCGGGCCGCCACAGCACGAAAAACCGCCCGCCGGTCCGCAGCAGCCGGGCCGCCGCCTGCGCCAGCGCGGGGCAGGTGCAGCTCTGCTCGGTGCGGGCCGGGACAAGCGCCGCTTTGGGCATGGCGCCGCTCCCGGCAGAAAAATAGGGCGGGTTGGCAATCACGGCGTCGGCACAGCCGGCAGGCAGCGGCGCCTGGCGCAGGTCGGCGCAGAGGATGGAAACCCGTCCTTCCAGCCCGGCTGCCAGAACATTCTGCCGGGCATAGTCCGCCGCGCGGGGGTCCAGCTCGACCCCGGTAATGCGCAGGCTGGGCTGCGCCGGGGCCAGCAGCAGGGGAAAGGCCCCGCAGCCGCAGCCCAGATCCACCAGGTGGCGGCAGCCGTTCAGCCGGGCAAACCGTGCCAGCGCCAGTGTGTCGGTTCCGGGCCGGAACAGCCCCTCGCCCACCCGCAGGCCGGCTCCGGAGGGAAGACGGATGCTCAGTTCGCTGTGAGATGCCACGTCAGTTCGTGCCTCCCGCTGTGTGACAGGTAAAAAATCGGGCGCGTTGCATCGGTATTCTGCAACGCGCCCGAGTCTCTTACTGCTGGGAAATAGCGCCCACCGGGCAGGCTTCGGCACAGGTGCCGCAGTCTACGCACTGGCTGGCATCGATCTGATAATGATCGTCGCCCTGGGAAATAATGCCCATCGGACATGCGTCGGCGCAGGTACCGCAGCTGATGCACTCGTCGCTAATAACATATGCCATAATGTACACCTCCAATTTTTCTCTCAGCGCGGGCTTGACCGCGCTGCAGGTTCATTGTAGCACGGAATTCTGAAAATGTAAATGGGAATTCCGTGACTGCCGCGGCAATTGTCACCGGTGCGGCGGCTGCCGGTTCTGGCCAAAGCACACATCCAGAAAATCCTGCACCACCTGCGCCGGGGTGCGGCCCTTTTTCCAGATCAGAACACTCTGGGTTTCCAGCGCCGGCTCGTCCAGCGTCTGAATCCGCAGGCCGCTGCACAGCCCGCTCATCGACTGGGGGAAGATGGCTGTGGCCAGGCCGGCCTCCACCCACAGCATGGCGTCGCGGGCGTCGTCGCAGAGGCAGAACACGTCCGGCTGCATCTGCTGCTGGTGAAAGGCGTCCATAATCAGCTCCTCATAACGCCGGTAGAGGATCAGCGGCCGGTCCAGTAGCTCGGGCAGGCGGATCGGGCCGTCGTGCTCGGCCTGCTGCTGCGGCGGCGAGACGGCAATCATCGGCTCGGTGCGCAGCACGGCCGACTCCACCTCCTCCAGACGCAGGGGTGTGCGCGCTACGGAGATGTCGATGATGCCGTCCAGCAGGTATTGAAACAGGGTAAAGGTCGCGCCGTCGCGGACCTCGAAGTTGACGTCGGGATAACGCTGCGAAAACAGGGAAATATAAGGCATAATGGTGCCCACCGTGGTGGAGGTGATGCCCATGCGCAGCACGCGCTTTTTCCCGGCCTCGGCCACGGCCTGCCGGGTAGAGCGCACATATTCCAGCAGGCTGGCGGAGCGGCTGTATAGCAGGCGGCCCGCCTCGGTCAGCTCCACGCCGCGGCTGGAGCGCTGAAACAGGCGGACGTTCAGCTCGTCCTCCAGCTGCCGCATCTGATAGCTCAGCGGCGGCTGGGACATGTTCATGCGGCGCGCCGCTTCGTTGATGCTGCCGGTTTCGGCAATTTTGCAGAAGTATTCCAACTGCCGCAGCTCCATCATGATTCCCCTTCAACAGACCCTGGCAATATATGAATGATATTGGCCATAAACAAAAACAATATTATTTCTATTGATCATACTGTATTATACTGTTCCTGTCAAGAAACAGAAACAGGAGAGAAGAATCATGCGAAGTCTTGCGGTTTATCTCAGGCAATACCGGAAGGAAAGCGTTCTCGCGCCGGTATTCAAGCTGCTGGAGGCACTGTTCGACCTGCTGGTCCCGGTGGTTGTGG
>CACXCV010000186.1 GCA_902766215.1 Oscillospiraceae bacterium | reverse complement strand
CCACGCCGAACAGCGAGCTGTCCAGCCCGCGCTCGACAATCAGCGTGGGCGTGACCGGGTGCGCTAGGTTTGAGGCAAGGAAATACAGCGCGCAGACGCCCAAAAACCGGTAAAATCCTCGATCCCGCCGCATCACTGCACCTCCCAAGATCGCATATAAATTCATTATATTTGCCGAATAGAAAAAAAGCAAGCCATTCTCTATGGAAAAACGAACGAGTTGCTCTTGCGTCCACGGGAAAACTTTGCTATAATATCTATATGACACCCTGCGTGGAACGTGGAAAGGAGCGTATGATTGATGTCCGAATATGTTATGACGGAGGAAGAGCTGAACGCCGCATTTGCCAGGGAGCGGCACCTGGCCGCCCCCATTTTTGAAGACTGCCCCTGCTATCCGGTGGAGGATATTGTCGAGCTGGTCAAGCTGCAGCACGGCGTCTGGCAGGAGAAGGATCTGGCCGAGCGCGCCCGCAAGCTGGAGGCCTTTGTGGCCAAACGGAACGCCATGAAGCCCAAGGCCGACGCCCCGCAGAAGGTATATCTCTGGCCGGAGGGCCGCGTGCCCACCTACAGCATGTATTTCCGCAACGAGGACTATCGCTATAACCGCGACCCGGGCTTTGAGCCGTATCTGTATGAGTTGCTGCTGCCCGAGGACGTGACGCCCAAGGGCGCGGTGCTGGTCTGCGCCGGCGGCGATCATGGCGACGCGCAGGTACATGAGGGCTATCAGACCTGCCGCGACTTCCTCAAGATGGGCTATCAGACCTTCCTGCTGTGCAACCGTACCAACGCCTGCCCCTGGCACGCTATTGACACCGGCGCCGACGTGGCCCGTGCCCTGCGCATGATCCGCAAGAACGCGGACAAATACCGCATCAAGGCGGACAACGTGGCTTTTGCCGGCTTCTCCAACGGCGGCCTGTCCGGCGAGGACAACATTCAGTATTATTCCGGCAGCAAGTCGCTCAACGACTACTATCCCAACTATGTGCCCGACGAGCTGGACGCCTATTACGGCGCGCCGGATGCCTTCCTGTGCGTCTATGGGCCGCGCTTTGTGGGCGGCAAGTTCGACTTTACCGGCGTGGTCTATCCGCCCACCTTCTTTGCCGTTGGCCGCAAGGATACGGCGCTGGACAACTTCAACTATGCCTATCCCACCCTGCTTGAGCACAACGTGCCGGTGGAGATCCATACCTTTGCCGGCGTGCCCCACGGCCAGGCGGGTATCGCCATCCTCGACGGCGAGAGCAGATATCCCAACTTCCAGCTGTGGCTGCCGCTGGCCGACGCCTTCCTGCAGGACGTGTTCCACAACAAATAAAAACCGGCAGAACAAAGCCCCCGCTCCGGTGGAGCGGGGGCTTTTCTGGGTCAAAATCAGTCCGCCACGAAGGGCAGCAGCGCCACATGACGGGCGCGCTTGATCGCGGTGGTCAGCTGACGCTGATGCTTCGCGCAGGTGCCGGTGGTACGGCGGGGCAGGATCTTGCCGCGCTCGGACAGGAACCGGCGGAGCTTGACGGAATCTTTGTAATCGATATAGTCGATCTTGTCAACGCAGAAGCTGCAAACCTTTTTGCGCTTACGGCTTCTGATTCTGTCGTTGGCCATTGTGAGAACCTCCTATCTTATTTGGGTTCGAAGCGCCAGGGGTCAGAACGGCAGCTGGCTGTCGTCGTCCTCCAGCATGGCAAAGTCGGACGCAGGGGCTGGAGCGGGGGCACTGTAGCCGCCGCCGGCATAGCCGCTGTTGCCGCTGCCATAGTTGTTGTACCCGGAACCGGTGGAATTGCCGCTGCCATTGTTGGCATAGCCGCCGTAGCTGCCGCCCTGGGCGGCGCCGTCGCGCTTGCTGTCGCCAAAATAGACATTGTCGGCAATGACTTCGGCGCTGCGGCGCTTGTTGCCGTCCTTGTCGTTCCAGTCGCGCATCTGCAGGCGACCGGACACCACGGCCATGCGGCCCTTGGCGAAATACTTGGAGACAAACTCGGCCGTGGCGCGCCAGGCAACCACGTCAATAAAATCGCAGGTGCGCTCGCCGGTTTCCTTGTTGGCAAAGTCACGGTCCACCGCCAGCGAAAAGCTGGCAACGGGAATCCCGGAGCCGGTGTGACGCAGTTCGGGGTCGCGGGTCAGCCGTCCCATCAAAACGATGTGGTTAAGCATGTGGACAGCCTCCTTATGCCTCGACCGCAGTGATCAGCGAGCGCATCACGCCCTCGGTGATACCGAACACACGATCCAGCTCGGCGGGGAACGCCGGCTCGCACTCGCAGGTCATGAGAACATAATAAGCCTCGGGGAGATCGTTGATCGGGTAAGCCAGCTTCCGCTTGCCCCACTCGTCGAGACTCGACAGAGTACCCTGCGCCTCCACCATGCCCTTGAACTTCTCGACCATTGCTGCGATGCCCTCTTCGCCCAGTGCCGGGTCGATGAGATAGAGGATCTCGTACTTCTGAGAATTCTTAGCCATGTTTTTGCACCTCCTTCTGGACTTGTGGCCGGCAGTCGCGCTGCCGGCAAGAAGATATGCCTGCCTATATGACAAGCTGAATTATCATAGCGCATTTTTGCCGCCTTGTCAACAGAATTTGCCGCTTTTGCCGCAAAAAAGTGCGCCAAACGCAGCCCGGCGGACGCAGCCGCGTCCGCCGGGGTCCGGTATCAGTTCAGCTTCAGGTCGCCCTCGCGGATCCAGCCGATTCTGCGCAGCAGCAGGCCGAACAGCCAGCTGAGCACGCCCGGCAGGACAAAGCAGATCAGCACCAGCCCAATCCAGTCCATGGCCGTGATGGCGGCCTTGGTGCCGGCAGCCACGTCGCTGACCCAGCCGGTGTACACGCCGATCTGCCCCACCAGACCGCAGGTGCCCATGCCGGACGAAACCGGCGCGCCGTTCATCTCCAGGTGGAACAGGCAGGTGGCCAGCGGGCCGGTGATGGCCGAGGCCAGCGTGGGCGGGATCCAGATGCGCGGGTTTTTCACGATGTTGCCCATTTGCAGCATCGAGGTGCCGATTCCCTGGGAGACCAGGCCGCCCCAGCGGTTCTCGCGGAAGCTCATCACGGCAAAGCCGACCATCTGCGCGCAGCAGCCGGCCACGGCCGCGCCGCCGGCCAGACCCGTCAGCCCCAGCGCGGCGCAGATGGCGGCCGAGGAGATGGGCAGCGTCAGCGCCACGCCCACCAGCACCGACACCAGCACGCCCATCAGGAAGGGCTGCAGCTCGGTGGCCCACATGATCAGGCCGCCCACGGCGCTGGCTGCGCGGCCGATGGGCGGGGCGATGAGGGCCGAGAGCACCACGCCGGAGAGAATGGTCACCAGCGGCGTGACCAGAATGTCCACCTTGGTCTCCTTGGAAACCAGCTTGCCCAGCTCGGCGGACAGGATGGCGATGAACAGCACGGCCAGCGGGCCGCCCGCGCCGCCCAGCGTGTTGGAGGCAAAGCCCACCGTGGCCAGCGAGAACAGCACCAGCGGCGGCGCCTGCAGGGCATAGCCGATGGCGATGGCCATGGCCGGGCCGCTCATGGCCGAGGCCAGCCCGCCGACGGTGTAGTTGATGCTGTGCTCGCCGCTGCCCAGCGTGGCCACCACCCGAGTGAGAAAGTCAATGTGAAACTGGCTGCCCACGGTGTTGATGATGGTGCCGATGAGCAGGCTGCAGAACAGACCCTGCGCCATGGCCCCCAGCGCGTCAACGCCATAGCGCCGGGCGGAGATGACCACGTTCTTTCGCTGGAAAAACGCCTTGATTCGACCCATTATAATTCCTCCCATTCCATTGGCGCACCCTGTAGCGCGGCCCCAGGCCGGCGCAGGATTGCCTCTGCCGCCTCCCGGTTGCTCAGCCAGCGCAGCAGCTCGCCCTGGCCCAGCACCACCGGCTGGCGGTTGTGCACCGCGGCCACCTGCCCCACGGCGGGACAGGTAAGCACCACAAACCGCGGCGCACCCTCAAACATGCGATACAGCCCCGCCAGATACAGCAGCCCGTTCCCCGCCCGAAAGCAGTAGGACTGCGGCTCGCTGCCGCGGCTCCATTCATAAAACCCGGTGGTGGGGATGGCGCACCGGCCGTGATCCAGCGCGCGGGAAAAGCTGGGCTTTGACGCGGCGGTCTCCGCCCGGGCGTTGATCACCGGGCGGCCGGTGTCGCCCAGGGGAAAGCCCCACTGCATCATCTTCAGCTGCGCCCGGCCGGGACCGGCCACCAGCACCGGCGCCAGGCAGCCCGGGGCAATGTCACCGTCGGGCAGCTGGGCCCGCGCCTGCCCCGCCAGGACAGAAAGACGGCGCATGGCGGGGCAGTCGAGTTTTTGCGAAAACTGAAACTGCCCGCACATGCGCCATCCCTCCGCGTGTTAGTTCTGCCCGCCGCGGCGAGCCTTTTTCTTCTTTTTCTGCACCTGCATCACCACGGCCAGCGCCGCCACGATGAGCACTACTGCGATGGCCACGCCGATGTACAGGCCGGTGTTGCTGCCGTCGGTCTTCACCGACAGCCAGAGATTGTCCATCGCCTGGGAGATCTGGGTCGGCAGGTAGAGAAAGCTCTCGCTGTTGGCCAGGGTCTCCTCGCTGGGATAGGCGATGTCGCTGGCAGCTGTCTCCGGGTCGAGATACTGCCGGGCCTCGGTCTGGGGCACGGAATAGCCAAGATAGTCCAGGTTCTGGCCGGAAATCTCGGGGTTGCAGAGGAAGTTGATAAACGCCTCGGCACCCTCCTTGTTCTGGCAGCCTTTGGGGATGCACATGGCATCGACGAAGATGTTGAAGCCCTCCTTGGGGAAGACAAAGGCCAGATCCTCGTTGTCGGCCGCCATCTGGAGATAGTCGCCGGCATAGTAGGGGGCGATCCATGCCTCCTCGCGGATCATCTTGTCATAGATCTGATCCATGACATAGGACTGAACCAGGGGCTTCTGCTGCTTGAGCAGGTCGGCGCAGTCTTCCAGCTGGGCCACGTCGGTGGTGTTCAGGCTGTAGCCGCGGATCAGCTCGGCAATGCCGAAGGCGTCGCGGCAGTTGTCAAACAT
>CACXCV010000185.1 GCA_902766215.1 Oscillospiraceae bacterium | reverse complement strand
GAAGGCAGTCTTTTTAATCGTTTCGGCCACCACGTCGAAGGGCTCGCCCCGCACGGCCTGCAGCGCCTTGTGAACCACACCGGGGCCGGACACGCCCACGTTGATCACACACTCGCCCTCGCCCTCGCCATGGAAGGCGCCGGCCATAAAGGGGTTGTCCTCCACTGCGTTGGCAAACACCACCAGCTTGGCACAGCCCAGGCTGCCCCGGTCGGCGGTCAGCCGGGCGGTCTGCTTGACCACGCGGCCCATCAGGGCCACCGCGTCCATGTTGATGCCCGCGCGGGTGGTGGCCACGTTCACGCTGGAGCAGACCAGCTCGGTCTCCGCCAGGGCGCGTGGGATCGACTCCAGCAGCCGGCGGTCGGCCACGGTCATGCCCTTGTGAACCAGGGCGGAGAAGCCGCCGATAAAATTGACACCGCAGGTGCGCGCCGCCTGATCCAGCGCGGCGGCAAAGGGCACATAGTCCTCGGTGTCACAGGCGGCAGCCACCTCGGAAATGGGGGTGACGGAAATGCGCTTGTTGACAATGGGGATGCCGTATTCACGCTCGATGGCCTCGCCGGTGGCGACCAGGTCTTTGGCGCAGCGGGTGATTTTGTCATAGATCCGGCGGGCGCACTCGGCCGGGTCGGGGTGGGCGCAGTCGCGCAGGGAGATGCCCATGGTGATGGTACGGATATCCAGATGCTGGTGGTCGATCATGTCCAGCGTCTGAAGAATGTCGGCATGATTCATGTGCGGCACCTCAGATCTGATGCATGGCGGTGAAGATGTCCTCCCGCTGGATGCGGATGGACAGCGCCATATCCTGCCCCTTGTCGATCAGGGCGTCGCGGATGGCGTCAAACGAGCAGGTGGCCTGGGCCGTGTCCACCAGCATGGTCATGGTAAAATAGCCGCCCATAATAGTCTGGCTCAGGTCCAGAACATTGACGCCCAGCTTGGCCAGCAGGGTGCAGACCTCCGCAATGATGCCAACCCGGTCCGGGCCGGCGACGGTGACGATTGCGCGCATAATCGGTTCCTCCCTAGTTCAGTTCGTCCAGATTGAGTGAAAATGCCGCCAGGCAGTGCTGCATGAACCAGTCCAGCTCCGGCAGAGCCATGGCGTCCAGCGCGGCGCGGGTCTGCGCGGCAGCGGATTGAAACTCGCTGTTGCCCGCCTTCAGCTCCTCGATGCACTTGATATGGGCCGAAAGCTTGTCCGCCGCTTTGACGATCCGGTGCGTGTCCCCATCGCCGCCGGCCAGCAGCGGAGCATAGCTCTCCCGCAGCAGCGGGGGGAGCATGTCCAGCAGCCGCTGGCAGCTGGCCGCTTCAATCTGGTGGTAGGCTGCCTGAATGGCGGGATTGTCATACTTGATGGGCGTGGGCAGGTCCCCGGTGAGGATCTCGGAGGCGTCGTGAAACAACGCCGCCGCGGCGCAGTGCTCCGGGTCCGGCCCGGGCTGGTGCAGCACCTCCCGCCGGATCAGCGCCAGCGCGTGCGCCAGCACAGCCACCTGGTGGCTGTGCTCCTGAATGTTTTCTGAAAACGTGTTGTGCATCAGCCCCCAGCGGCCAATGTACCGCATCCGGGAAAGCATGGCATAAAATGCCGCCTCTGCCATACTGCCGCCCCTTTTCTGTCTGTATTCAATAGTATCATACCATAGCAGCACAGTGTTGTAAACTGGCTGGTTCGCCAAAGAATGCAGCGCAGCAGCCGCGCATAGGCTGTAGCGGAGGTGATGTCCATATGGCAAGGCGATGGATTGCGGCATGGCTTGGCGCGGCGCTGGCGGGGACGGCGCTGCACTTTCTGCACAACTGGCTGCCCAATCCCCTGACGGCGCTCTTTGCCCCGGTAAATGAAAGCGTGTGGGAGCATCTCAAGCTGCTCTTCTGGCCCTATCTGGGTGCGGCTTGGCTGCTGGTGCGCCGCGAGGAACATCCCTGGCAGGCCTGGACCGGGCATCTGGCTGCGCTGCTGGTCATGCCGCTGATTCTGCTGGGCGCACACTATGCCCTCCGGAGCGGCTTTCGCGTGTCAGGCCTGGAAATCGATCTGACGCTGTATTACCTGACGCTGACGCTGGGCTTTGTGCTGGCATATCACACAGGCCGCAGCCCCCGGGCCGCGCGCCTGGCCGGGCCGCTGCTGCTGACCGCAGCGGTCTATGCGGTGCTGCTGACGGTGTTTACCTTTGCTGCACCGGCGCTGCCGGTGTTCGAAGCGCCATAAAACTGGGTCTTGACTTGCCGTCGAAATCTGATAGGATACCAGATATCAGATTGTTTTACGGAGGGTGTACCAATGGAAAAATCAAACGTATACTTCACCGACTTTCACACCGTTGCCAACGGCGACGGTCTGGCCGCCAAGCTGAAAAAGCTGATCCGCGCCGCCGGCATCGGCCAGATCGACATGGAGGGTAAGTTTGCCGCCATCAAAATGCACTTCGGCGAGCTGGGCAACCTGAGCTTTCTGCGGCCCAACTATGCCCGCGCCGTGGCCGACGTGGTAAAAGAGCTGGGCGGCATGCCCTATCTGACCGACTGCAACACGCTCTATCCGGGCAGCCGGAAGAACGCGCTGGAGCACCTCTACTGCGCCTGGGAGAACGGCTTTACCCCCCTGACGGTGGGATGTCCCATCCTCATCGGCGACGGCCTGAAGGGCACTGACGAGGTGGCCGTGCCCGTGGTGGGCGGCGAATATGTCACCGAGGCCAAAATCGGCCGTGCCGTAATGGACGCCGACGTGTTCATCAGCCTGTCGCACTTCAAGGGTCACGAGATGGCTGGCTTCGGCGGCGCGATCAAAAACATCGGCATGGGCTGCGGCTCGCGCGCCGGCAAGCAGGAGCAGCATGCCAACGGCCAGCCCAGCGTGGACGAATCGCTGTGCCGCGGCTGCCGCCGCTGCCAGAAGCAGTGCGCCAACAACGGTCTGGTGTTCCACGAGGCCACGCACACCATGTATGTCGATCCCAACCACTGCGTGGGCTGCGGCCGCTGCGTGGAGTCGTGCAGCTTCGGCGCGCTGTCGTTCCAGAGCGACGCGGTGTGCCAGCTGCTCAATCGCCGCATGGCCGAATATGCCAAGGCAGTCATCGACGGCCGGCCCAACTTCCACATTTCGCTGGTGATGGATATCTCGCCCAACTGCGACTGCCACGGCGAAAACGATGTGCCCATTCTGCCAGACATCGGCATGTTTGCCTCGTTTGACCCGCTGGCGCTGGATCAGGCCTGCGTGGACGCCTGCCTGGCCGCCGAGCCGATGCCGGGCAGCCAGCTGGCACGGCACCTGGCCGAGCCGGGCTTTGTGGATCACCACGACCACTTTACCAACTCCGCGCCGGAGTCCGAGTGGCGCAGCTGCCTGGAGCACGCCGAAAAGATCGGCCTGGGCACCCGCAGCTATCAGCTGATCAAGGTCTGAGCCGTCCGGAAAGGCGGTTGACATGCGCGCCGGCGGCTGATATCATAGGGCCAGCAGGGCTGTTTGTTGTTTCTGTCCCGGCAGATCGCGCTGCGGTCTGCCGGGACTTGTTATACCGTGTTACAAGAAAGGGAGCGACCGACCATGGAGTTCAACCACGTGGATTTTGACACCTATTTCAAGCATTACCCCGACGAAAATGGCTATTTCGGCCCCTATGGCGGGGCCTATGTCTCCGACGAGCTGAAGGCGGCGCTGCAGGAGATCACCGAGGCCTATTTCACCATCTGCAAGTCCCGCAAGTTCATCGCCGAGCTGCGCCGCATCCGGCAGGAATTTCAGGGCCGGCCCACGCCCATCAGTCACCTGGAGCGGCTGAGCAACGCCATCGGCAACGTGCAGCTGTATGCCAAGCGCGAGGATCTGAACCACACCGGCGCGCACAAGCTGAACCACTGCATGGGCGAGGCGCTGCTGGCCAAGTACATGGGCAAGAAAAAAGTCATTGCTGAGACGGGCGCGGGCCAGCACGGCGTGGCCCTGGCCACCGCCGCGGCCTATTTCGGTCTGGAATGCGACATCTACATGGGCGCGGTGGACATCCGGAAGCAGGCCCCCAACGTGGCGCGGATGAAAATTCTGGGCGCCAACGTCATCGAGGTGACCGAGGGTCTGGCCACGCTGAAAGAGGCCGTGGATGCCGCCTTTGCCGCCTACAGCCGCGAATACCGCGACTGCATCTACTGCATCGGCTCGGTGGTGGGGCCGCACCCCTTCCCGATGATGGTGCGCGACTTTCAATACGTCGTGGGGCAGGAGGCGCGCGAGCAGTTTCTGGCCATGACCGGCGAGCTGCCCGACGCCATCACCGCCTGCGTGGGCGGCGGGTCCAACTCGGCCGGCTTCTTCGCCGGCTTCCTCAACGACCCGGTGAAGATCTACGGCGTGGAGCCGCTGGGCCGCGGCAGCAAGCTGGGCGACCACGCCGCCAGCCTGCAATATGGCAGCGAGGGCGTAATGCACGGCTTTAACAGCATCATGCTCAAGGACGCCAACGGCGAGCCGGCCCCGGTCTACTCCGTCGCCAGCGGCCTGGACTATCCCTCCTCCGGCCCGGAGCACGCCTTTCTGCACGACCTGGGCCGCGTGACCTATGACACCGTCAGCGACGACGAGGCCATCGACGCCTTCTTTGCCCTGTCGCGGATGGAGGGCATCATCCCCGCCATTGAGAGCAGCCACGCCGTGGCCCACGCCATCCGCCTGGCCAAAACCATGGGGCGCGGGTCGATTCTCATCAACCTCTCTGGCCGCGGAGACAAGGACATGGACTATGTCATCGAGCGCTACGGCATCCGCTGAGCGGCAAGGCAGACAAAACCGCGGGGGCGCGGCCTGACAGGCCGCGCCCCCGCGTGCGTTTATTCCCCGGTGTACCAGCTTGGCACCACCCGGTTCATGTTGTCATACCAGCGCAGGACATCCGCCGCCTGATCCAGCATGGTCTGCACCTCCTGTGCGCCGAAGGGGATGGCCCAGGGCACCGAGGAGAGCGTATTGCTGCCGATATACAGCGCCAGCAGCTGCCAGAACCGCGCCGGCACGCCGCCGGGGAAATAGCCGTCCACCATCCCTGCGGCAAAGCGCGGGGATGCCTGGGCGCACCAGACAATGCGGTTGAATTCCTCCCACGGGTCGCCAAAGTCGTCGCGGTCAAAGTCGATGATAACCAGCCGCCCCTGCTCGAGCATCATGTTTCCAATGTGATAGTCCCCGTGCTGATAGGTCTGCGGCCGGCCGGCCAGCAGGCCGCGGTTGGCCGCGAGATAAGCCAGAATGGTCTCCGCCCCGTCGAACTGGATGGGGCAGGCATGGTACAGCTGAATCTTGCGGTCGATCTTTGCGCCGAACCGCGTCTGCCAGTCCGGCAGACCGGCCGGGGCGGGGATGCGGTGGATCTGCCGCAGGATCTCCCCTGCCCGGCGGCCATAGGCATATTGCTCCGGGGCCGCCAGGGTGGGGATCACCGCTTCGGCGTCCTGCCCGTCCACCCAAGTCTGGATGGCGTAAACGTCCTCGCCGCAGCGGCCAATCTCCACCGGGCAGCACATGGGTACGCCCAGCGCAGCAGCCTGCTTCATCATGCGGAAGGTCGTTTCGCAGCGCCCAGGGTCCTTTTCCGGCATGACGCGCAGCAGATAGCGCGCGCCGCTGCGGTCGGTCACGCAGTATTTTCGGTCGCCGGACCAGCCCTTTTCAATGGGGACGCAGGAGGCGAAGTCCATCACGCCTTCACCTGGCCCTCCGGCGAGGACGGCGGCTTCAGCTGGCCAAAGCGCACCAGCATGGCCGCCGCTTCGGCACGGGTGGCCGTGCCGGCCGGGTCAAGCCGGTTGCCGCTCTTGCCGGTGAGAATGCCGCTGGTATAGGCCCAGCTCACCGCTTCGCCCGCCCAGGAGGCAATCTGGTCCCGGTCGGCAAAATCGGGCACGGTGCTGCCGGCGTTGGAGACGTTCAGTCCCTTCTGCGCCGCCAGGCGCCACAGAATCGCCGCCAACTCCTGGCGGGAAATCGCATCGTCGGGAGCAAAAGCCGTGTCGCTCTCACCCCGGACAAGCTCCAGCGAGGCTGCCCAGCGCACCGCGTCGGAAAAATAGTCGTTTTCGGCCACGTCGTCAAAGGGGCACGCAGCGTCGGTTGACGGCCGGCCCTCCATCCGCCACAGGATCGTGACCAGCATGCCGCGGGTCAGCTGCCCGTTGGGGTCAAACGTCTCGCCGGCGCCGGACATATAGCCGCCCTCGATCATCGCGTCGGTGTATTCGTGGTACCACTGGGCGGTGTCCAGGTCGGTAAAGCGGGCGCTGGGGCAGCTGCTGTGCCCGCCGGGCGCAATGGCCCCGCCCTTGCCGATGGGCAGCGCGGGTCCGCTCTCGTCGGTGACGGTCAGGCCCTTCGCGGCGCGGGTCCAGTTCAGCTTTTGTATCATGGCGGTGCCTCCTGTCATTGCAAGGCCGTCGGCCTCATAGCTTGCCGCCAGCGCCGCCGGGCACAGCGCCGCGGACAGTGTCAGCGTCAGGGCAAGCAGCCGTCTGCCAAGTTGTTGTTTCATATTGTGCCCTCCTCCCGTGGTCCGCCGCGGCAAGCTGCCGCAGGCGGCCGTCTGTACCTCTTTATTATTCCACAGGACCGCCGCGATGACAAGCAGGAATCTCTTTTCCACGCGGATCCAGCCCTGTGCATTCTGCGGATTGGACGGGCGGCTGGGTGCGTTTGTTCCCGCGGCAGGCCGTGGGAACAAATAAGAACACAGATCATCACAGGATGATCGGTGTTCCTGGTGGGGGAAGGTGGATTCGAACCACCGAAGTCACTGACAACAGATTTACAGTCTGCCCCCTTTGGCCACTCGGGAATTCCCCCATACCTATATGAAATTGTATCAGTCGTTGGAGCTGGTGAAGGGAGTCGAACCCCCAACCTGCTGATTACAAATCAGCTGCTCTGCCATTGAGCCACACCAGCATTTGCAAGTGCCGTCAATGAGCTTTTGCTCTCACGACAAGAGAAATTATATCACGTCACGCGCCGTTTGTCAAGTCTTTTTTCGCAAAAGCATGAAATATTTTTTCGACAAAGCCCCCGCCCCGCTTTTCCGGATTTTTTCCGGCTTTTTCTGCCTTTTTCCCTTGCAAATGCCGGAGAAATGTGTTATAGTGATACTACCATATCAAACCGATAAGGAGTGACACGGCATGATCAACGTGGGCATGGTAGGCGTCGGCTGTATCAGCGGCATCTATCTCAAAAACTTCAAGGAGACCTTCAAAGAGGTAAGACTCGTGGCGGTCTGCGACCTTATTCGCGAGCGCGCCGAAAAAGCGAAAGCGGAATACGGCGTCCCCAAGCTTTACGACACGATGTACGAGCTCTTCGCCGATCCCGAGATCGACGTGGTGCTCAACCTTACCCGCCCGTACGAGCATTTCGGCGTATCCAAGGCGGCTCTCGAAGCCGGCAAGCACGTCTACTGCGAAAAGCCGCTCGGCATCACGCTTGCCGAAGGGCTTGAACTCGTGGCGCTTGCGAAAGAGAAGGGGCTTTATCTCGGCGGCGCGCCGGATACCTTCCTCGGCGCCGGTATCCAGACCAGCCGCAAGCTCATCGACGAAGGCCTCATCGGCGACATTGTGGGCGGCAGGCTCGCCATGGCCGGACACGGCATGGAGACCTGGCATCCCGATCCCGATTTCTACTATCAGCCCGGCGGCGGTCCGCTGTTCGACATGGGGCCGTACTACTTAACGGCGCTGATCAATCTGATCGGCGGTGTAAAGCGCGTGTACGGCACGGCGAGCATCTCCTACCCCACCCGTCACATCACCTCCAAGGAGCATTACGGTGAGACCATCACGGTCAACACGCCGACGCACATCGAAAGCCTGCTCACCATGGCGTGCGG
>CACXCV010000184.1 GCA_902766215.1 Oscillospiraceae bacterium | reverse complement strand
CCGGTTACAGGACTGGAAGATCAGAAAGAAGCCATCATGAGAATACTTGACACACTTCACAGCAGGCAGGATCTGCTCCGCCTGAACAACGCGCAGATGAGCGCGCTCTGCGAGGAGCTGCGCCAGCAGCTGGTGCAGACGGTTTCGCAGACGGGCGGGCACCTGGCGGCCAACCTGGGCGTGGTTGAGCTGATCGTTGCGCTGCACCGGGTGTTTGATACCAGCCGTGACCGGCTGGTGTTCGATGTGGGGCACCAGTGCTATGTACACAAGCTGCTGACCGGCCGTCTGGACCGGTTTGACACGCTGCGCCAGTATGGCGGGCTGTCCGGCTTCCCTGTCCCGGCGGAGAGCGTCCACGATGCGGCCATTGCGGGCCATGCGTCTAATTCAGTCTCGGTGGCGTTGGGCATGGCCCGGGCGCGCACCCTGCGGGGCGAGGATTATTCCGTTCTGGCTCTCATCGGCGACGGGGCGCTGACGGGCGGCCTGGCCTATGAGGGACTGTGCGATGCCGGCGCATGCCGCGAGCCGCTGATTGTCATCCTGAACGACAACACCATGTCCATTTCGCGCAATGTGGGGGCCATTGCCAGCCACCTGCGGCAGATGCGCATGCGCCCGGGGTATTACCGGCTGAAAAAGGCCTACCGCAAGGCCACCAGCCTTCTGCCCGGCGGCAGGCAGCTGTATGGCGTCACCCACCGGATCAAAAAGTGGATGCGCAACGCGCTGCTGGGGGCCAACTTTTTCGAGGAGCTGGGCTTTACTTACCTCGGCCCTGTGGATGGGCACAACATTGCCCGCCTGACCGACCTGCTGCAGGTGGCGCGGGACGAGCACGGGCCAGTGGTGCTGCATGTGCTGACGGTGAAGGGCAAGGGCTATGAGCCGGCAGAGCGCACCCCGTCCAAGTTTCACGGGATTGGCCGTTTCGATCCGCTGACAGGGCAGACACCGCCGGAGAGCGAAAACTTCTCCAGTGTGTTTGGCCGTGCGCTGACGGATCTGGCGGCGCAGGACCGCCGGATCTGCGCCATTACAGCCGCAATGCAGAGCGGCGTGGGGCTTGACGGCTTTGCCGCGCGGTTCCCCCGGCGCTTTTTCGACGTGGGCATTGCCGAGGAGCACGCCGTGGCCATGGCCGCCGGGCTGGCCGCGCAGGGCATGCTGCCGGTGGCGGCAATCTATTCCACCTTTCTCCAGCGGGCCTATGACATGCTGATCCACGATGTGGCCATCAGCGGGCAGCACGTGGTGCTGGCGGTTGACCGGGCCGGCCTGGTGGGCGAGGACGGGCAGACGCATCACGGCGCGTTCGACGTGGGCTATCTGCGGCAGATTCCGGGCATGCAGGTGCTCTGTCCCACCACCTATGATCAGCTGCGGCAGATGCTGCGCCGCGCCCTGCTGGAGATGCAGGGGCCGGTGGCTGTGCGCTATCCCCGCGGCGGGGAGATTGTTCCGCTGCCGCTGCCGCCGCTGCCGCAGGCAGCCATTACGCTGGTTGCCTACAGCGCCATGACCGGCCCGGCGCAGCAGGCGGTGCAGCAGCTGCGCGGCGAGGGAGTTGCGGCCAACCTGCTCTGCCTGACCGCCATTGCGCCGCTGGACTGGCCTGCGCTGGACGAAGCTGCCGCGGCGGGGCTGCTGCTGGTGGCCGAGGACTGCGTGGCGGTCGGCAGCGTGGGGCAGGAGCTTGCCGCGCACTATGCCGGGCGGCAGCGCGTGGTGCAGTGCAACCTGGGGCAGCGATTTGTCCCCCATGGGAAGACCGATCTACTCTATGCAGCGCTGGGGCTGGACGCCGCCAGCCTGGCAGAAAAAGCAAAGGAGGCGCTGTGCCATGGCAAAGACCCGACTGGACGTGCTGATGACGGAACAGGGGCTGGCTGAAAGCCGGGAAAAAGCGCGGGCGATTATTATGAGCGGCCAGGTGTTTGTCAACGGGCAGCGGGCGGATAAGCCGGGCGCGGCGTTCGAGCCGGACGCAGCCATTGAAGTGCATGGCAGCCTCTGCCCCTATGTCAGCCGTGGCGGGCTGAAGCTGGAAAAGGCACTGGCGCAGTTCGGCGTGGATCCCGCGGGCTGTGTGTGCAGCGACTCTGGCGCCTCCACCGGCGGCTTTACCGACTGCCTGCTGCAAAAGGGCGCAAAAAAGGTGTTTGCCATCGACGTGGGCTATGGTCAGCTGGCGTGGAAAATCCGCAGCGACCCCCGCGTGGTGACCATGGAGCGCACCAACATCCGCTATGTCACGCCCGAACAGCTGGGCGAGCCGCTGGATCTGTCCGTGGTGGACGTGTCGTTCATTTCGCTGCGCCTGGTGCTGCCGGCAATTGCCGCGCTGCTCAGGCCCGACGGGCAGGCGCTGTGCCTGATCAAGCCGCAGTTTGAGGCGGGGAAGGACCGCGTGGGCAAAAAGGGCGTTGTGCGCGACCCGGCCGTGCATGCCGAAGTGGTAGAGTCCACCTGCCGGATGGCGGAGGAGCTGGGCTTTGGTGTGCTGGGCGTGACCTTTTCGCCGGTCAAGGGGCCGGAGGGGAACATCGAATTTCTGGCCCATCTGCGCCGGGGCGCGGTGAGCGCGCCCCGTGACGTGCCGGCCCTGGTGCGTCAGGCGCACGAAACACTGGGGGGTACTGCGGTATGAAGCGGGTGGTGCTCAGCCCCAATCCATACCGGGACCGGGGCTTTCGCATTTTGCGCGCGGCCTATGCGCTGCTGTGCCAGAGCGGGGTCGAGAGCGTCTGTGCCCTCCCGTTTGAGAGTGAGCAGCCCCCCGAGCTGCCGCAGGAGCTGCCCTTTGCCGCGCTGGAGCAGGCGCTTCCGCAGGCCGAGGCGCTGATCTGCTTTGGCGGCGACGGCACCATTCTCCACTGCGCGCGGGAGGCCACCCGCTGTCATGTGCCGATTCTGGGCATCAACGTGGGCAACGTGGGCTTCATGGCCGAGCTGGAGAGCGGCGAGCTGGAGCTGATTGCCCGCCTGGCCACGGACGACTATCAGCTGGAGACGCGAATGATGCTCGACGTGACCGTGCGGCGCGCCGGGCGCAGCATCTTCCACGACCTGGCGCTCAACGACGCCGTGGTCACTAAGGGCGCGGTGGCCCGGGTGATTGCCCTGTCCGTCAGCTGCGACGGCGTGGAGATGAGCAGCCTGCCGGGCGACGGCGTGATTGTCAGCACGCCCACCGGCTCCACGGCCTATTCCATGTCGGCCGGCGGCCCCATCGTCGAGCCGACGGCGCAGAACCTGCTGGTCACGCCCATCTGCGCCCACACGCTGGCAGCCAGGTCCTTTGTCCTCTCCAGCGAGCGGAACGTGGTGGTGCAGGTTGGCCCCATCGGGAAAAAGAGCGCTTATCTGTCCGCCGACGGGGGCCGCGCGTTTCGGCTCAATGCCTATGACCAGGTGTGCATCTGCCGGGCGGAGGAGCAGACCCGGCTGATCCGGCTCAAGGACGTAAACTTCTACCGGGTGCTGAACCACAAATTCATGAACAGGCAGGCGATTCGATGAAATCCGAGAGACAGGCAAAGATTCTGGAAATTATAGCCTCGAAAGAGGTGGAAACGCAGGAGCAGCTGCTGTTGGAGCTGAGAAACGCCGGCTTTGACACCACGCAGGCCACCATCTCCCGGGACATCAAGGAGCTGCGGGTGGTTAAGGAGCTTTCGCCGGCGGGGCGCTATCGCTATGCCAGCAACGTGCAGGATCCTACGGGGCCGGTGGCAGAGCGTCTGCACAAAATCTTCCGCGAGTGCGTCACCAGCGTTGATTCGGCGCAGAATCAGGTGGTCATCAAAACCCTGCCCGGCCTGGCCAATGCGGCCGGCTCTGCTGTGGACAGCATGCAGCTGCCCTCTCTGCTGGGTTCGCTGGCCGGCGATGATACGCTGCTGCTGATCCTGCGGGATACAGCGTCCGCTGCCGGGCTGTGCGCCGAAATCCGCTCCATGCTGAAATAACGCTCCGGTTCCGAGTCTGAGAGAAAGAGGGGAAGCACATGCTCTCGCTGCTGCACATCGAGAATATTGCGGTGATTGAACAGGCGGACATTACGCTTGGCAGCGGCTTTCATGTCCTGACCGGCGAAACCGGCGCGGGCAAATCCATTGTGATCGACGCCATCAGCGCCATTCTGGGCGAGCGGGCCTCCCGCGACATGATTCGCACCGGCTGCGACTCGGCGCTGGTTACGGCGCTGTTTCGCGGCGTGCCCGAGCTGGACTGGTTTGCCCAGACCCAGACGCCCTATGACCCGGATGAGCTGCAGATTGCGCGGCGCATTCACGCCGACGGCCGCAACAGCTGCCGCGTCAACGGCCGCCCGGTGACGGTGGCGCTGCTGCGCCAGCTGGGGCTGCAGCTGATCCAGATCCACGGGCAGCACGACTCGCAGCAGCTGTTTGACGAGCAGACGCACCTGACCCTGCTGGACAGCTTTGCCCGCAACGAGGCCGACCGCGCGGCCTATGCCGCGGCCTATGAGGCGATGCAGGCGGTGCGCAGCGAGCTGGCCTCGCTGCAAATGGACGAGGGAGAGAAGCTCCGCCGGACGGAGACGCTCCAGCACCAGATCGACGAGATTACCGCCGCGCGCCTGCAGTCCGGCGAAGAGGAGCAGCTGCTGGAGCGCCGCCGCCTGCTGCAAAACGCCGAAAAGCTGACCGACTGCGTGCAGGAGGCCTCCGCCGCCCTGTCCGGCAGCGACGAGAGCTTGGGTGCCGCGTCGCTGCTGACCGAGGCTGCCCGCGCCCTGAACCGGGCGGGCGGCGTGTCGCCCCAGCTGAGCGCCCTGGCGGCGCGGCTGGACGAACTGATGTACAACGTGCAGGACGCGGCCGACGAGCTGCGCGACCTGCGCGACGGGTTCGAGTTTTCGCCCGAGGAGCTGGAGCAGCTGGAATCGCGGCTGGACGTCATTCACCGGCTCAAGCGGAAATATGGCGGCAGTGCGGCTGATGTGCTGGCCTATTGCAGCCGCGCCCAGGAGGAGCTGGACGCCATGGTCTTTGCCGACGAACGGGTGGCACGCCTGGCCGCGCAGCTGGCGCAGCTGGAGGACAAAGCCCATGCTGCGGCGCAGGTCCTGCACGAGAGCCGGCAGGCTGCGGCGCAGCATCTGCAGGAGCGCATGATGGACGAGCTGGCGCAGCTGGACATGCCGCGCATCCGGTTCGAGTGCGAGTTTTCCCCCTGCCCGCTGGGCGAAACCGGCGGCGACGCCGTGCGCTTTCTGATGAGCGCCAATGCCGGCGAGGCGCTCAAGCCGCTCAGCCGGATTGCCTCCGGCGGTGAATTGGCGCGCATTATGCTGGCCATGAAAAACGTCCTGGCCGAAAACGATCACGTGCAGACGCTGATCTTCGACGAGGTGGACGCAGGCGTCAGCGGCCGCGCGGCCCAGAAGGTGGCCGAAAAGCTGGCCGACCTGGCCCGCACCAGGCAGGTGCTTTGCGTGACGCATCTGCCGCAGCTGGCCGCGCGGGCCGACCGGCACTATCTGGTCAGCAAGCACGAGTCCGGCGGGCGCACCTTCACGTCGGTGGAGAACCTCGACTTTGCCGGCCGCCGCGAGGAGCTGGCACGCATCATCGGCGGGGCCGAAATTACCGAAACCACGCGCCGCAGTGCCGAGGAGATGCTCCGCGGCCATGGCGCTGGATAAACAGTTCCTGCAGTGGGAGGAGCGATGATATGGACGCATTTTGCGGCATCTATGACGATTCTGAAATCCAAACAAAATAGAATCGAACAATAAGGATAATCATCAAATGGAGATTTATG
>CACXCV010000183.1 GCA_902766215.1 Oscillospiraceae bacterium | reverse complement strand
GTGCAGGCCCGCATCCGCCGGTTCGGCGGATGCGGGCCTTGTTCTGCAGGGGCGTTCTGTTGTTTACAGGGGCAGCCAATTCAGAAACTCCGGCATGTATTGATGCCAGAAGTCCCAGGTATGTGCGCCCGGCCCCTCGCGCCAGGTGAGATCATAGCCGTTTTCGCGCAGAAGGTCGCGCAGCTTGACGTTGCCGGGGTAGCAGTGATCCTCCGTGCCGCAGGCGGAGAAGAAGCGCGGAAGCGGCCGGCCGCTTTGAGCCAGCTCCACCGCCAGGTGATAGCTGTCGTTGGGGCCGCCGTACAGTTCCTCGGCCGGACCAAAGGAGGCAAAAATCTTGTCCGAGGCCGGTCCGCCGCTCTGCACTGCGCTGTGCCCGGCCACCTGGTCGATCAGACCCACGCCGGAGGACAGCAGCCCCGCGCAGGAAAAGCGCTCCGGGTGCAGCAGGGCGCATTGCAGCGCGCCATAGCCGCCCATGGACTGCCCGGCGACAAAGTTCTTCTCCCGGTCGCGGGAGAGGGGAAACACCGCATGGACATAGTCATACAGCTCGCCCGTCAGCCAGTCCAGCCAGGGATAGCCGCGGTACATGTTGGTATAGTCCGAGTTCTGCATCGAGGGGCAGACTACGGCCAGGTTCTTCGCCTGGGCCATCTCCTCAATGCGGCTAAAGCGCGGCCACTCCGCGCCGGAGGCCCCGCCGCCGTGGAGCAGGAACAGCACGGGCAGCTTGTTGTCCCCGGTGTAATAGTCCGCCGGGTTGGCGTCATATGGGCACTCGGGCAGCAGTAGGTCAAAATCCACGCAGAACGGCAGCGTCAGGCTGCCGGTGTGCATTTGCAGTCGCGTCATGTCAGCACACCTCCTTGTCGATGATCGGTGCGCGCTTAAGCCCCGCCCAGTCCATAAAGCGCAGCACCGCACCGTCCCAGTAGCCCCATTCATGGCCGCCGGGATGCTCGTCCCAGGTCATGTCGATGCCGGCGGCGGCAAAGCGTTCGCGCATGCCGGCGTTAAAGCGATAGGTAAAGTCCTGGCTGCCCACCGAGCAGAAGATCCGCGGCAGCGCTACGCCGGCGGCGTGCTGCTGCTCGGCCATATAGAGCGCGTCGGCCTCGTTGTGCTCAACGGCCTTGTCATCGCCAAAGGCCAGGACAAAGTTGTTGTCGGTCACCACGCCGTCCTTCATGTGGTTGGCGCGGATGATGGCCGGCATGTCCACCGCGCCGCAGAAGGTCCCCACCGCAGCAAAGCGCTCCGGCTGGTTAAAGGCCCACTTCAGCGCGCCGTAGCCGCCCATGGACAGGCCGGCGACAAAGTTGTCCTCGCGCCGGGGCGAGATGGGCAGCATCCAGCGCAGAATCTGCGGCAGCTCCTCGGTGACCCAGGTGTAATATTTGGGGCCATAGTGCATATCGGCATAGCAGCTCAGGTACGCCGAGGGACAGACCACGATCAGCTTGCGCTCGTTGGCATAGCGCTCGACGTTGGTATAGCGGAACCAGCAGCTGCAATCGTCGCCGCCGCCATGCAGCAGCCACAGCGTCTGATAGGTCACGCCCGGCTGATACAGCCCCTGGCCAAAGCGCTGGCGGTCGCCGCCGGTCTCTTCCGGAACGCTGACCCACACGGTGGTTGTGCCGGACAGCACCCGCGACTGCAGGGTCAGTTCAATCAGTGCCATTATACATCCTCCTTCTTCTGTGCCGCAGAGCGGCACGTCCTGCAGCCTATTATAAAGGATTTGCCTCGGCGTGACAACCGGTTTTCCCACATTCTCTTGCATTTGCGGCGGAATGTGGTATCATACAAGCAGCAAAGCCCTTACGAAAGGAAGGATTATATATGAAGGTTTGCGATTTGCCCTATCGCCGCGTCACGCTTGAGGAGATGCAGCAGAAGCTGGGCCATGCCACCCAGGCCGTGAAGGATGCCGACACCGTCGAACAGGTGCTGGCCGCCCGGCAGGAAATGGTAGCCGCCATGAAGGACTATTCCACGGCCAGCAGCCTGTCCTACATGCGCTTCAGCATCAACACGGTCGATCCGTTCTATGTGGCGGAGAAGGATTATTACGATGAGATCAGCCCCGCGGTGGAAAATCTCAGCTATGAATACGCCTGTGCCATGCTGGACAGCCCCCTGCGCCCCCAGCTGGAAAAGGTGCTAAACCCTGTGCTGTTCCAGAGCTTTGAGGTACAGCGCAAGGCCATCTCCCCCGCCATCCTGGACGACATGGTGGAGGAAAACAAGCTGGTCAGCCGCTACAGCAGCCTGATGAGCGGCATGGAGTTCACCTTCCGCGGCGAGACGATGCCCCGGTCGATGCTGATGAAATATGCCAAGGATGACGACCGCGCGACCCGCAAAGAGGCCTATACCCAACTGGGTCTGGGCCTGCAGGCGCACGCGGCCGAGCTGGATGAGATCTTTGACCAGCTGGTCCACGTCCGCGACCGCATGGCAAAGAAGATGGGCTATCAGAATTTTGTCGAGCTGGGCTATTACCGCATGCAGCGCCTGTGCTTTGACCAGCAGAAGGTCGAGGCCTTCCGCCAGAACATCCTCACCGATGTGGTGCCGGTGGTGCAGCGCCTGCGCACCGAAAACGCCAAGCACATGGGCATTGACCGCTTTATGGTCTATGACTATGACGTGGTCGTCCCCGGCGGCGACCCCAAGCCCTCGGTGGACAAGGCCGGAATCTTTGCCGCGGCAAAGGAAATGTATCACGCCATGAGCCCCGACACTGCCAAGTTCATCGACATGATGCTGGAAAATGAGGCCTTTGACGTCGACTCCCGCAGCAACAAGTGGGGCGGCGGCTACTGCACCGAGTTCGCCAACTTCAAGCAGCCGTTCATCCTGGCCAACTTCAACGGCACCGCCGGCGATGTGGACGTGGTGACCCACGAGGCCGGCCACGCCTTCAACGCCTATATGATCGCCGACAACGAGTATGCCACCGAACTGGGCTGCGGCGGCATGGAAACGGCCGAAACACACTCCATGTCCATGGAGTTCTTTGCCTGGCCGTATATGGACAAGTTCTTCGGCAGCAACGCCGGGCGCTATCGCTATATGCACGCACTGGACGCGCTGAGCTTCCTTCCCTACGGCACCATGGTGGACGCCTTCCAGCACATTGTCTACGAAAAGCCCGACCTGACCCCCGCCGAGCGCAAGGCCGCCTGGCGTGAGCTGGAGTCGCAGTTCCGCCCCTTCGTTCACTTTGACGGCATCCCCTATCTGGAGGAAGGCACTCGCTGGCAGTATCAGATGCACATCTACGAGTCGCCGTTCTATTATATTGACTACTGCCTGGCCCAGACGGCCGCCTTTGGCTTCCTGCTGGCCTCGCAGAAGGACTATGCCGATGCCTTCTCCCGCTATATCCGCCTGCTGAAGCAGGGCGGCGAGCGGGTCTGGACCGATCTGCTGGCCGAGGCCGGCCTGCCCAGCCCCTTCGAGCCGGGCGCGCTGCATACCCTGGCCGAGGGCGTTGAAGGGCTGCTGCGGCACATTCAGCCGGAGTTTTAACCCCGTGCGCGCCCGCTTACCGCACTAACGCAAGGAGTATTTCCGGATGGAACAATCGGATCAGCTGCTTGCCGCCATTCTGGACATTGGCGAGGCCATGCTGGAGGCCGGCGGCGAGGTCAGCCGCGTGGAAAAAACGCTGACGCTGCTCTGCCGGGCCTATGGCTACACGCAGATCAACGCCTATGCCACGCGATACAGCATCATTGTCACCGTCACGGACGGGAGCCGCCGCGTCGTCACCCAGACGCGGCGGCCCACCCGCTGGAGCACCGACATGCACCGCATCGAGGAGCTGAACGCGCTTTCGCGGCAGCTGTGCGCCAACACGGCATCGCCGGAGGAGATTGCCGCCGCGCTGGAGCGCATCAGCCGCACCCCAACCTATCCGCGCTGGATGATTTTTCTGGTCTATCTGGTCGCGCCGCTGTCCCTGTCACTGTTTTTTGGCGGACAGCTGCGCGACGCGCTGGCCTCGTCCCTGTGCGGTGCAGTCATCTGGGCCATGGAGCAGCTGGGTCAGTATCTTCAGGTGAAAAAGCTGGTGCACTGCTTTTTCTGCGCCATCACCGCCGGCCTGAGCACTTTTTTCGTGGTGCGCATATTCCCCTCGCTCCAGCTGGACAAGGTGATTATCGGCGACATCATGCTTCTGGTGCCTGGTCTGGCGCTGACCACCTCGCTGCGCGACATTATCAACGGCGACGAGATGACCGGCCTGCTGGGCTTTTTCGACGCCATTCTCCGAGCCGTGATCATCGCCTTTGGCGTGGCGCTGCCCACGCTGCTGGGGGGTGTGCTGTGATGGAAACAGTCATTTTGCAGGTTCTATGCGGCGCTGCCACCGCGGTGTGTTTTGCCATTCTGTTTAACGTGCGCCGGCAGAAGCTGCCTATCATCACCTGCGGCAGCGCAGCTGCCTGCGGAATTTATCTGCTGGTGGATCAGCTGTCCGGCGCCGTATTTCTATCGCTGTTCTGCGCCTCGTGCTTTGTTTCCATTCTGTCCGAGGTGCTGGCCCGACGCAAGGCCGCGCCGGTCACCACGTTTCTGGTACCGTTTATGATCCCGCTGTTCCCCGGGGGCGACCTCTATCGGGCTGCTGCGGCTATGGTGCAGCAGGACGCCAGCTTCCCGACAGCCTGCCGCACGGTGTTCAGCGAGGCCGGCGCTCTGGTCAGCGGCATTGCCGTGGTGGCCTGCCTGGTGCAGCTGCTCTATCGACTGCTGCACCGCAGGCAGCAGCGGCTTTACCGAACACGATAGTCTGTCTTATCAAAAGAGCCCAGGCAGGAAATCCTGCCTGGGCTCTTGTCTGTCTGTTTGACATTTAAACCATTGTTTGCTTTCTGATGGCTTTATACAGCAAGACACCACATGATTTCTCATGTGGTGTCTTGTGTTGGCATTACCTATTTTCCCGTGCAGTCACCCGCAAAGTATCTTCGGCGCAAATGAGCTTAACTTCCGTGTTCGGAATGGGAACGGGTGGACC
>CACXCV010000182.1 GCA_902766215.1 Oscillospiraceae bacterium | reverse complement strand
TTTTCTCCACACGGGGGCCAACCTGGTCGCCACACGCACCATTCGATAAGCTTTTCAACATGACTTCGCAGCGGAAAGGGGACTCCTTTCCGCTGCGGTTTTCTTCTCTGCGGCCCAAGCTTCTTTCTCGGAAAAAGGGATGGAAAAACGCATATATTTATGGTAATATAGAAAGGCAATTCAGTCAGGGGGAATGTTCATGTCTTACTTATCCGCAATCATCCTGGGCATTGTACAGGGTGTGGCAGAGTTTCTTCCCATCTCCAGCTCGGGCCATCTAGCCATCTTTCAAAAGTTTTTCGGGCTGGTGGATGTCGAATCGGAAAACCTGTTCTTCGACGTGCTGCTGCACCTGGGCACGCTGGCAGCCGTGTTTGTGGCCTATCGCAAAGAGATCGGCGAGCTGATCCTTGCCTTCTTCTCGCTGTTTACCCGCGACCAGCAGCAGGCGCAGAAGGCCGGCCATGATTACCGCCCGGCCCGGCGGCTGATTTTGCTGATTATCGTCGCCACACTGCCGCTGTTTCTGATTCTGCCAATCAAGGATTCGATCGAGTCGCTGTACACCAACACGTTCTTCGTCGGCGGCGCGCTGATCTTCACCGGCCTGCTGCTGTTTGCCTCCGACCGGTTCCCCAAGGGGTATAAGACCGAAAAAAGCGCCACCATGCTCGACGCCGTGCTGGTGGGCTGCGCCCAAGCCCTGGCTACGGTGCCGGGTCTGTCGCGCTCCGGCACCACTATCTCGGCCGGCCTGGTGCGCCGGTTTGACCGCAGCTTTGCCGTGCGGTTCAGCTTTCTGATGAGCATCCCGGCTGTGCTGGGGGCCAACATTCTCTCGCTGATTGACGCCGTGCAGGCAGGCATCGACTGGGCGCTGCTGCCGGTCTATCTGGTTGGCGTGGCGGTGGCCGGCGTGACCGGGTATCTGTCCATCCGCCTGCTGAAGTTCATCGCCAGCCGCGGCAGCTTTGGCGGCTTTGCCTATTATTGCTGGGGCGCCGGCGCGTTCACGATTATCATGTCTCTGGTTTCTTGAGGTGACAAACCATGCCGCAGGCAAATCGCAAGCAGGGGAGCGCATCGCGCGCCCCATCCAAATCCAGCAGCCGCTCCACTGGAAAAAAGACCTCCGCCGGGCGCAAAAAAAAGCAGTCCGCGGTGGTTCCCATCCGCCGCGAGATTGGCGGGGCGGTCTGCTTTTTCCTGGCGCTGCTGGAGCTGATCAGCTATTTTCAGCCAGAGGCGCTGTTTATCCGCTTTTTGCGTGACTTTACCCGCGGCCTGCTGGGTGCGGGCTACTATTTCTCTGCGCCGCTGCTGCTGCTGGCCAGCTTCGGCCTGGTGTTCCACCATGGGCGGCCCGTGACCGCGCGCACCGTCTGCACGCTGCTGACCATGGTAGCCATCGGCGCGTTCTGGCACGTGGTTGCATGCAGCCAGGACTATGCCTGGAGCTTTCAGATGCTGCCGCAGCTCTATCTGGACGGCGCGGCAGGGAAGAGCGGCGGGCTGGTGGCCGGGTTCGCTGCGCAGCTGTGCGCCGCGGTCATTTCACCGGTCGGCGCGGGAATCCTCTTCTTTGCTGCCGGGCTGCTGCTGCTGCTGCGCGGGCTGAACATGACCGTCGGCTCGATCATCCGCGCCATTCAGGAGCGCCCCCGGGCCGAATATCCCGAGGAGGAGCCCAAGCCCGACCCGGCCAAAAAGATCGTCAACCACGTGGCGCAAAAGCAGATTGACCGGCAGGAGCGCCGCCGCATCGCGGCCTATGACCTGCCGGTAGACGACCCGCCCGCCCCGGTTCAGCCGGAGCCGCCGTCTACCGCACCGGCCCGGGAGAACCCGGTTGCCTTTCTGGAGCAGCAGCGTCAGGCTGCGCAGTCGGCCGCGGGCAAGACGCCCGAGCCGGCCCCTGACGCACCGGCAGCCCCTGTCGAGCCTGCTGATTCGCGGATCCCCACCCGGGTGCGCCCCCAGCGCAAAAAGGACAAGTCCCTGCCCGATGCGCTGCCCGCATCGGCGGACATGCCGGAGGAGCATGGCAGCTCGATGATCGGAGAGGTAGACGCGTTTTTGGCCGATATCCAGCCGTCCGCCGCACCGGCCGCGCCCGAGCCGTCGGCAGAGGCAGTTGCCGCGGCCAAAGAGGCGATCAGCGCCGTGGACAAGGTTTCGGCCAGCGAGGCAAAAAAAGCCGCCATCGATGTGGCACTGGAGATTGACAGTGCCGCCCAGACGCAGGAGGAATATCGCTTTCCACCCACGTCGCTGCTGCTGCAGGACAAGGGCGCGGCAATTGACGGGACGGAAGAGATGCGCCTGAACGTCGAGCGGCTCAATGCCACGCTGAAAAGCTTTTCCATCGACGCGCACATTGTCAACGTCATCCGTGGGCCGTCGGTTACGCGCTATGAGGTCGAGCTGGACGCCGGCGTCAAGCTGTCAAAGCTGACCAACCTGTCGGACGACATCGCGCTGGCCCTGGGAGCCACCGGCGTGCGCATCGCGGCCATTCCGGACAAGATCTCGGTGGTGGGCATCGAGGTGCCCAACAAGCAGGTCAGCACCGTCTATATCCGCGAGGTCATCGAGTCGAACAGCTTTGTCCGGCACAAGTCCAACATCTGCTTTGCCGTGGGCAAGGACATCGGCGGCAAATGCATTGTGGGCGACATTTCCCGCCTGCCGCATATGCTCATCGCCGGTACCACCGGCTCCGGCAAATCGGTCTGCACCAACTCGCTGATCATTTCGCTGCTGTATAAGTCCAGGCCGGAGGACGTCCGCCTGATCATGGTCGACCCAAAGATGGTCGAGCTGGGCGTTTACAACGGCATCCCGCACCTGCTCATCCCGGTGGTGACCGACCCGAAGAAGGCGGCTGGCGCGCTCCAGTGGGCGGTGACGGAGATGATGCGCCGCTATAAGACCATGGCCGACGCCAAGGTACGCGAAATTGACGAATACAACCGCAAGGTGGCCGCCGCGGATCCGTCGCAGAAGCTGCCGCGGATTGTGGTGGTTATCGACGAGCTGGCTGATCTGATGCTGGTCGCAGCCAAAGAGGTGGAGGAATCCATCTGCCGCGTGGCGCAGATGGGCCGCGCCTCCGGCATCCACCTGGTCATCGCCACCCAGCGTCCTTCGGCG
>CACXCV010000181.1 GCA_902766215.1 Oscillospiraceae bacterium | reverse complement strand
GGGCGTGGCTGGTGTGGCCTGGGCCACGGTGCTGGCACAGGCGGTGTCCGTGCTGCTGTGTTCAATTTATGTCAACCGGTGCATTGCCTACTTTCATTTTGGCCGGGGAGAATTCTGCTTTGACCGCCCCCTGTTCCGCGAGATTCTGCGCATCGGCGTCCCCAGCGCCCTGCAGGGCTCGGTGATGAGTCTGGGCTTTCTGCTGGTGCAGGGCCTGGTCAATTCCTTTGGCTCGGCCCACATCGCCGCCTATACCGTAGCCGGCAAGATGGAGCAGATGGCGCACCTGCCGGTGGACAGCTTTGCCATGGGCTATTCGGTCTTTGCCGGGCAGAACATGGGCGCCGGCAACATCGAGCGCACCAAGGACGGCATGAGAAAGACCTTTTTCTTCACCGCCGGGATCTGCATTGTGCTGGCCGTCATCCTGTGCAGCGTGGGCGACAAGCTGGTAGAGCTGTTCGTAGACGATTCGGAAACCGAGGTCATCGAATACGGCTTTGCGTTCCTGCGCGCCTTTGCACCGTTTACGGTGATCTTCGCCGCGATGAACGCCCTCAACGGCACACTGCGCGGCGCGGGCGACTCGTTCTTTTCCATGATCTCCATGATGTGCGACCTGGGCGGGCGCGTGATCGCGGCCTATATCTACTGCAGCTTTGAGAGCATCGGCTTTCTGGGCATCGCCTATTCCATCCCCACCGGCTGGGTGCTGGCAACCATCGTCGCCTTCCTGCGCTATCGCAGCGGCAGATGGCAGAGCAAAACCGTCCAGCTCCAATCCTGACGGCACAGCGGGGAGCGCCTGCTGCAATCAGGCGCTCCCCGCTGTTTCATTCTTCCGAGGCGGCCCGTCAGGCGGCCTCAGCGATATTTCTTTTTATAGACCGGTTTTTTTACCTCGGCCGGGATCAGCTCGCCCGTCTCGGCAAACTGCATGGGCTGAATGGTAAAGTGGGAATACTTTGCAATCTCCTCCAGCTTGGCCCGCTCGGGAAAGCTGCCCAGAATGCTGTAGGCAATGCCCTTCTTCCGGGCGCGGCCCGTGCGGCCGATGCGGTGGATATAATACTCGTTTTCGTCCGGAATGTCATAGTTGATCACGCAGTCAACGTCATCCACGTCGATCCCGCGGGAGGCCACGTCGGTGGCGATGAGCACGTTCAGCCGCCCCTCGCGGAAGGCCTGCATGGTCTTCTCGCGCTTGTCCTGGCGGATGTCGCCGTGGATGCAGTCCACGCTGTAGCTCCGCCCCTGCAGGTCGTCGGCCAGACGCTGACACATGTGCTTGGTGTTGCAGAAAATGATCACCCGCTCGTACCCCAGGGCCAGCAGCCGCAGCACCGCTTCCAGCTTTTGCAGCGCCGGAACCGTGAGGGAATACTGGGTGATGTCCGGCTTGTTCTGCTCGTCCGCCGGGACGGTGATCTCCACCTCGTCGCGCTGGTACATCCAGCTGACGGTCATGACCTCCTGCGAAATGGTAGCCGAAAACATGCCCAGGTTCCGCCGGCTGCGCAGCAGGTTGAGAATTTTTGTCACGTCGTCGAAAAAGCCCATGTCCAGCATGCGGTCGGCCTCGTCAAGGATAGCCGTCTGCACCTGATCCAGCCGCAGGTTGCGGCGCTTATAGTGATCCATCAGGCGGCCGGGCGTGGCCACCACAATCTGCGGGCTGCGCTCCAGCTGCCGCACCTGTTTTTCAATCTGCTGGCCGCCATAGACCACCGCCACGCGGATCCCCTCGTAAAATTCCAGCAGGCTGCGCAGCTCATCGCCGATCTGAATGGCCAGCTCGCGCGTGGGAGCCAGAATCAGGCCCTGCACCGTGCTGTTGTCCGGGTCGATATGCTCGATCATTGGGATGCCGAAGGCAAAAGTCTTGCCCGTGCCGGTGGGCGCCTTGGCAATCACGTCGCGCCACTGCATCAGCGGCGGGATCGCCTCGGCCTGCACCCGTGTGGGCCAGCCATACCCCTTTTTCTCCAGCGCGCGGAGCATCTGCTCCGACAGCCCCAGAGAGGAAAAGCTTGTTTGATCCATCTGTCTGTTCCTCATCTTTTTCAGTCATTGTTCAGTCATTGTTATGTTTACTATAGCAAATTTCCCGCGCTGTTGCAACCATTGTTTTCTGCGTCGGGTTTGCCGCCCGTTCATTTCAATTTTCCGAAAGGAAGGAGACGCGCTATGATGCTGCTGCCGCAGGAGGTCGCCGCCGCGCTGAGCCGGCTGAACGCCGCCGGATATGAGGCCTATGTGGTGGGCGGTGCCGTGCGCGACGCGGTGCGCGGCCTGCGCCGCACCAACGACTGGGACATTACCACCAGTGCCCTGCCCCGGCAGGTCGAGCAGGTCTTTTCTGACCTGCGCTGCATTGAAACCGGCCTGAAGCACGGCACCGTCACCGTGGT
>CACXCV010000180.1 GCA_902766215.1 Oscillospiraceae bacterium | reverse complement strand
TTGAGGAATATACCTGCCTGCCGCTGATCCGGGCCTGCACCCATACCCACCCGGACCATATCGGCGGCAACATCTTTTATGACAAGGTGCTGCTGCATCCGGCGGATTTTGACCGGTATGCGGAGACATTTCACCCCGAGCGGCTGCCGGAGACGTGGCGCGGCCTGCGCCCGGCCGAGCCGGTGGCCATGCACGACGGCGAACAGATCGACCTGGGCGGCCGGCAGGTGGAGGTGATCCACACGCCGGGGCACACGGCCGGCTCGTGCTGCCTGCTGGACGTGCAGGGGCGCGTGCTGGTGACCGGCGACAGCGTTCTGCGCGACACTACCTGGCTGCTGTTTCCCTACAGCCTGACCGTGGAGGAGCATAATGCTTCGCTGAAAAAGCTGGCGGCCATGCGCGGGCGGTTTGACGCCCTGCTGACAGGGCACACCCGCGGCCTGCAGCCGGTCAGCCTGCTGGACGACCTGATCGAGGCCTCGGACGCCATTCTGGCGGGGAAGACCGCACGCGCCGGCCTGTACGCCGACCCCTATGACCCCAACGGCGCGGCGCTGCCCTGCTATTACTATGGCGACTATAACGGCTCGCTGGTCTACCGGCGTGGATTTGTACATCAAAACGGATAAGAAAACCATCAGAATCGAAGAAGGGGATGGATCCATGCATCAGACAAACAACCGCTTCCCACCCATTGAAACGCTGCCTGTCTGCAGCACCATCTGCAATCCCTTCCGCTTTTTCGATCCGGCCAACTGCCCCAACGGCACGGGCTATGTCCGGACGCCGGAGGACTGGCCCGCCCGCAGGGCGGAGATCCGTGAGCTGGTCCAGCGCTATTTTCTGGGCTATCGCCAGCCGACCGCGCCGGAGCAGGTCTGCGGTGGCATTGTGGCCGACGAGGTGGAGAACACGGCTGTGTTGGGCGGCTTTTTTGGCCGCAACACGGCGGTGTATCACCTGGACGAGACCTTTGCTTCGCTGGTGCAGGCGCTGCAGGCCGGCGAGGTGTGCGTGGACGGGCAGCGCTTTGGCCCGGCGGCAGACGCCGTGCAGGCGACCGAACTGGCCATTGCAGCCTGGAACGCGGGCTATGCCGTGCCCTATCAGGCATTCAGCATGACAAGCTTTGGCTGGGAGGAGAAAATGCAGCCCCTGCGGGAGCTGACCGGCCCGCTGGACCCGGCGCATCTGC
Organism: Oscillospiraceae bacterium; assembly: GCA_902766215.1. GTDB lineage: Bacteria > Bacillota > Clostridia > Oscillospirales > Oscillospiraceae > RUG11142. The sequence continues at coordinate 1,460 of CACXCV010000180.1, read as the reverse complement.
CCGGCCCCACGCGGATCGAGCACCCGGCTGTGGTGCGGATTCACAACCCGGAGAACGGCGCGACGGTGCAGTTCCGCATTCAGGTGCAGGCGCCCACGGCCGAGCAGAAGCAGGCTGTCTGGGGCGACGCGCAGGCCTGCGTGCCCTTTGTTATCAACATCGGCGGCTCGGCTGCGTTCAACGCGGCCAATCTCAACCCCCAGGGCTATGGCCTGGTGAGCTTCCGCGCCACGGAAATCTATCCGGACAACACCGACGCCGGGCACGGCGTGGACCGCGACGGCCTGTATACCCGGCTGTTTCCCTATTCCCGCGACCGCTATGAGTCGGATTCCGGCGCAATGATGGCCTGGGCCTGGACGGTCAGCCAGATTATCACCGCGATGGAGCGCCCGGCCATTGGCGAATCGATCCCCTTTGGCCGGCTGCTGGGCCTTGACCCCGGCAAGACGGTGGTCACCGGGCACTCGCGCTTTGGCAAGGCGGCGCTGTTCGCCGCCGCCTTTGACGACCGCATCTCCATCTGCTGCCCCTCAGAGGCCGGCGGCTCCGGTGTACAGTCCCAGCGGTATAAGGGCGAGGGCAAGATTTTCAACTGGAACACCTCGTACTATCCCAAGGCGGACCGCGTCTATGGCCGCACGGAGACGGCCACCGTCTCCTACGGCACGGGCAACAGCTGGTTTCCGGAGGGGGTGGCCGGCATGGTCAACCACGACAGCCAGCTGCCCTTTGATGCGGCGGACATCATTGCGCTGGTGGCGCCGCGGCCCTTCTTCACCGTGAGCGGCATTGACACCCACTGGCTGGGCAACGAGGGCGTGGTGGCCAGCGTGCTGGCTGCGGCGGAGGTGTATGCCTTCGTGGGCCGGACGGAGGAGGAGCGCCGCAACATTGCCGTCCGCTGCCGCCAGAGTGACCATGTGTTCTATCCGCAGGATCTGTGCTTTGCCCTGGCAGTGATGGACCGCCAGTTCCGCCAGGGGCCGGATGACCGCACGCTGCATGTGCGCGACCTGTTCCCCGAGGGCGAGGACTATCGCAGCATGTCCTACCCGGCGGCGGACTATGCCCAGCTGAGCGACATGGACAGCTATCCCTATGCCATGGACAGCGCCTATCTGCCCTGGTCGCGGCCGGATAAATATCAGCTCTGGACCGAGCGCGACGCCATCCTTACCGGGCATGACACGCAGATTGCGGCCCACTCCGACGCGCCGCAGGTGCTGCTCACCACGCCGGCGGGCAAGACGCTCCGGCCGTCGGCAGCGGCGAACGGACTGTTTACCTTTGATCTGGCGGCGGAGGATGCGGTCTATGGCCGCTGCCGGCTGCGCACAGCCGGCAGCGGGAAGGAGAACCGCACGGTGTCCTTCCCGGTCGTCAGTCTGGCCGATGCCCTGCGCCACGGCACCACCAAGGGCGACGAGGGCGACGAGAACCGCGTGCTGGGCTTTTCC
>CACXCV010000179.1 GCA_902766215.1 Oscillospiraceae bacterium | reverse complement strand
GCCCACACGTCGCCGGTGAAGCGGAAGTGGCGCAGATAATCCAGAAAGTCTTCGCTGAACAGCCTGCGCCCCCGCAGATATGCGATATCCTCGTCGGAGAAATGCAGCTCGTTGATATAGTCGATGACCTGCTCCAGCCCGGCCGCAATGGCAAAGCCGCCGCCATCCGGCACCCGGCGGAAGAACATGTCATAATAGGCAATCCGGTCGCGGAAGCCATGCTGAAAATAGCCGTTTCCCATGGTCAGCTCATAAAAATCGCAGAGCATGGTCAGGTTGATCGTCCTGTTGGTATTCATTCGACACTCGTCCTTTGCTTGATTCTTGTGCACCATTATAATACTAATGCAGGCCAATCGCAAGGCAGGAACATGCCAAACTTGTTCCGGATTCAGGGCTGCTTTTGCGCCGTTGCGCCGAAAGCAGCCGGGTCATGCGCTCTTGCGCAGCAGCGGGCACAACCGCTGCCCCAGCAGCGCCACGGCCACAATCTTCAGCGCGTCCCAGGGCAGGAAGATGATCATGCCGCCCATCATCGTCTCCCAGATGGTGCGCTGCTTATGCAGATACAGCGTGCAGATGCCGTGCAGATACGGCAGGCCCACCAGATACAGCACGGCCAGACCGGCGCAGCAGGCCAGCGCCAGATGTACAAAGCCAAAGTTCTTCCGCGTCAGCGCGCCGATCACCGCCGCCGAGGGGATCAGCCCCAGCAGAAAGCCAAAGGTGGGCTGCAGCACATAGCTCACGCCGCCGCCGCCGGTGAACACCGGCAGGCCGATCAGACCCAGCAGCACATAGACCAGCTGGCTCAGCGCACCGTAGCCCGGCCCCAGCAGCACCCCGGCCATGGCCGTGAAGAAAAACTGCAATGTGAAGGAGCTGACCCCCACCGGAACGCGCAAAAACGCACCGACTGCGGTCAATGTGGCCATTAGTGCTGTTAAAATCAACTTTTTCGTCTTCATCTTGTAAACCTCCATATTGACAACGGTTGACGGATAGAGTATAACAAAGATGCGCCGCTTTTGCAAGCGGCAATCAGAACAATTTCACCACGCAAAACAAAGGATGGGATATCGATGACGATGAAACAGGATGTGCTGGCCTGCCTGCAGCAGGCCAGAGACTATCTCTCCGGCGAGCAGATTGCCCAGGCACTGGACATCTCCCGCGCCGCCGTGTGGAAGTGGATCGACGCGCTGCGGCGCGAGGGCTATGAAATCGAATCGCGCAGCGGCCGGGGCTATCGCCTGCTCAGCACGCCGGACGTGATGACGCAGGCGGCGGTGCTGGCGCAGCTGGGCCGCCACCCCTGGGCCGGGCAGGTCACCGTGCTGCCCACCGTCGACTCGACCAACACGGCGCTCAAGCGCATGGCGGCCGACGGCGCGCCGGACGGCACCATTCTGATTGCCGACGAGCAGACCGGCGGGCGCGGGCGGCTGGGCCGCCAGTTCGACTCGCCCCCGGGGATGGGGCTGTATCTGTCGGTGCTGCTGCGGCCCCAGGGGCAGGCGGCAGCGGCAACCCACGCCACGCTGCGCGCCGGTCTGGCCGTGGCCGACGCAGTGGAAGCCGTAACCGGCCTGCAGGTGGGCATCAAGTGGCCCAACGACCTGGTTTACGGCACGCAGAAGCTCTGCGGCATTCTGTCCGAGATGGGCGTGGAAGCCGAGAGCGGGCGCATGGACTGGCTGATTGTCGGCATCGGCGTCAACTGCAACCAGCTGGCCGGGGACTTTCCTCCGGAGCTGCGCAGCATGGCCGCCAGCCTGCGCCAGTGCTGCGGCCAGCCGGTGCTGCGGGCCAGGCTGGCCGCCGAGCTGATCCGCCAGCTGGCCGCGCTGGAGGACGACCTGGCAGACCCGGCGCGGTATCTGCCCCGCTATGTCGCCCGGTGCATCACCCTGCACCGCGAAGTGCAGCTTGCCCGCGCCGGGACGCTGATCCACGCGGTTGCCACGGGCATTGCCCCCGACGGCGGGCTGGAGGTGCGGCTGGACGACGGCAGCGCCGCCGTGTTCGGCAGCGGCGAGGTCTCCATTCGCGGAATGTACGGCTATTGTGAATAAGTCTCAGCGCGGAATGGCAACCGCCGTCCCGGTGGAAAAGAACCAGAGCACCGTCTCGCGCACCGGCAGGCGATAGATCCGCTCCAGCGCGCAGGCATAAGCCGTCAGCTGGCCCCGGTATTGGGCCGCGCGCTCGTCCTCGCCGCCGGGCTGCACCCGGTCGGTCTTGAAGTCGATGACCGTGATGCCGCCCTCGTCCAGGATGGCGCAGTCCACCACGCCCTGCAGCAGCACCTGCTCCCCCGCCCCGGCCTGGGGGTAATACCGCGCCGCGTCGTCCAGCAGCGAGAACTTGAACTCCCGCAGCAGATGCGGCGCTGTGCGCACCCGCTGTCCCAGCGGGCTGCGGAAAAAGGCAAGGATGGTCTCCGGCCGCACTGCCGCGGCCTGCTCGGGGCTGAGGAATTCCCCCGCCGTCAGGCGTGCCAGCTCGGCCCGCACGCCGTCCGCCCCGCCGCAGCGGGCATAGTCGGCATACTGCATGAACAGGTGCGCCGCCACGCCGCGCTCGGCCGGCGTCAGCCCCGTCTGCTCCACAGCAAAGCGCGGCCGCTGAAATCGCGGCAGCGCCATGGCCGGCTGCCAGACCTCGGCGCCCTCGGCCGCCTCGTCGTCCTGAAAGCGGCCCTTCAGCTGGGTGGCCGTCAGCTTCGACGGCGTGGCCGCCGCGCCGGCATGCGGGTCGGCAAAGGCGGCCAGCGGGGCCGAAACCGGCGGCTGGGCCGCCGCGGCCTGCCGTGCTGCCCGCTCCGGCAGGGGCGGGACCGTCTCGTGCCAGCCAATGTCCCAGCGCCCCTCCGCCGGCACGGTGGGGGCCTCGTCCGCCCCGGCTGCATGGCGCAGCGCCCCGGCCTCGGGCCGCAGCAGCGCCGCCATCAGCACCCAGTGACCCATACACGCCGCCTGCCCCGCCGCATAGGGGTCGGCGGGATAGCCGCCGTAGGCCGCCCGCTCCAGGGCGGCCTCGGCTTTTTTTTCACAGTGGACCAGAATGATCCGTTCGCTGGCGCGGGTCATGGCCACATACAGCACCCGCAGCTGCTCGGACAGCGTCTCGTTCAGCAGCTGCTGGCGGATGGCCGAGCGGGCAAAGGTGGAATACTGCTGCATCTGCTCCAGATCCACCGCCATGGCCCCCACGCCCAGGCGCGGGTGGCACAGCAGCGGCTCGGACAGGTCGGTCAGGTTAAAGCTCCGGGCCAGGTCGCAGAGAAACACCACTGGAAACTCCAGCCCCTTGGATTTGTGGATGCTCATCAGGCGCACGCAGCCCGCGCCCTCCGCCACCGGCTGCGGCTCCATGCCGTCGGTGGTGCGGCGCAGCTCCATGGCGTCGAGAAACGCCGTCAGCCCGCCGTGAAAGTCCATCGACGCTTCATAGAGGCTCAGCAGGTTGCGCCGGCGCTGGGCTCCGCCGGGCAGGGCGCCGAAGATGGCCTCCATCTCCGTCTGGCGCATCACCGTCCAGATCAGCTCCGGCAGCGGCTGGGTCTGCGACAGGGTGCGCCAGTCCGCCAGCCGGGTCAGAAAGGCCGCGCAGCGCGGGTCGTCCGCCGCCCGGGCCGTCAGCGCCGTGCAGAAGTCGCCCTCCGCCGCCTGACGGATCTGCGCCAGATCCTCGGCGGTAAAGCCGAACACCGGGCTGGCCATGGCCGCCGCCAGCGGGATATCCTGATGGGGGTTGTCAATGGCCCGCAGGGTGGACAGCAGCACCTGCGCCTCGGTGGTATCCAGCAGGCTGCCGCCGCCCCCGCCGGCAGCCGGGATATCCCAGCGTTCCAGCGCGGCCAGATAGTCCGCCGCCACGCTGCGCGGCGAGCGGAGCAGGATGACGATGTCGCCGGGCGTAACCGGGCGCAGCTGCCCGTCCGGGCCGGCAACCGGCGTGCCCTCGTCCAGCATCCGGCGGATGCGTGCGGCGACAAAGGCCGCCTCGCGCGCCACGCGGGTCTGCTCCTCGCTGCCGCCGGTCACCACGTGCAGCTCCACCGCCGGGCCGGGCAGCGGTACGCGCACCGCGCCGGGGTGCAGCGCCTCGTCCGGGCCATAGTCCAGCTCGCCCACCTGGGCGCTCATGCAGGTGGTGAACACATGGTTCACCGCCTCGAGGATGGCCGTGCGCGAGCGGAAGTTGCGGCTGAGCAGCACCTTGCACGGCTCGCCCTGGGGGGCGTCCAGCTGATAACTGCGGTATTTTTCGAGAAAAATGCCCGGATCAGCCAGGCGGAAGCGATAGATCGACTGCTTGACGTCGCCCACCATGAACAGCCGCGTTCCCTCGCCGGACACGGCGCGGAAGATGGTGTCCTGCACCTCGTTGCAGTCCTGATATTCGTCCACCATCACCTCGTGATAGCGGGCGGCAATGTCCTGCGCCGCCGCTGTGGGCGCGCCGGTATAGCGGTCGGTCAGCAGGGCGATGGTCTCGTGCTCCAGATCGGAGAAGTCCAGCATGCCCCGGCGGCGTTTTTCCCGGGTAAAGCGCCGGCCAAACTCCACCGCCAGCTCCAGCAGCGCCAGCGTGGCGGGGACGGTGCCCTGCAGGTCGCGCAGCACCGCCGCCGAGCTGTCATACACGGCCGTCTCCATGGCGGAAGCGGCTTTTTTCGCGTGGTCGCGCAGGGCGGTGATCCGCGCCTTGACGGTCTCGTCCGCGCCGCGCACCGCGCCGAAGCGCGGAAACGGCACCGGCAGCAGCGCCCGCGCCTGCTCCCAGCTCTCGGCCCCGGACAGCGCCGCCAGCGCCTGCTGCGTCTGCGCCAGCGAGGGGACATAGCCCCGGGCCAGCTTTTCGTCCTCCCGGGCCAGGCTCAGCGCCTGCTCCAGGCGGCGGCACTGGGCCGCCGCCGTCTGCCGCAGCCAATGCAGCGTCTCCGCGCCCCAGACCGTGGCCCCGGCGTCGGTCACGCCCTCCAGCGCCAGCTGGGCGCGGCACTGATCCAGCCACCGCTCCGGGCGGGCGTGGGTGCGCAGCGTGTCATAAAGCGAGAGAGCCGCCGCCGTCAGGCGGCTGTCGCTGCGGCCGCTGCCCATGGTCTCGGCCAGGGCGAGAAAGCCCGGCTCCGCCTGCTCATACCGCTCGACCAGCAGGCGCTCCATCACCTGCTGGCGCAGCAGGCGCACCTGCTGCTCGTCCGCCACGCGGAACTCCGGCGGCAGGTCGCGCAGGTGGGCATACTGCCGCAGCAGCGTGCCGCAGAAGGCGTGGATGGTGCTGATCTGCGCCAGATAGAGCAGGTGGGTCTGGCGGCGCAGATGGCGGTTGTCCGGCTGCTCGGCCAGCGCCAGGCTCAGCCGTGCGGCAATTTTGCCCCGCAGCTCGGCCGCGGCGGCGTTGGTATAGGTGATGATGAGAAACTCGGTCAGGTCGTGCCCGGCCTCCAGCTGCCGCAGCAGCCGCTCGACCAGCACCATGGTCTTGCCGCTGCCCGCCGCCGCCGACACCAGCAGCGCGCCGCCCTCGCGGCTGACCGCCGCCGCCTGATCGGTGGTAAGATTAGGCATCGCCGTTTACCTCCTGCTCGATTTTTTCCCAGAACTCTGCCTGCCGCACACCGGGCAGCATGCGCGGCGCACCGTTGGGCGCGTCCAGGTGGCACACCGCCGCCCACTGGCACCACTGGCAGGCGTCGTGGCTGCCCCGGCGGGCCGGATTGGGGCTGACCTCGCCCGAGGCAATCCCGTCGGCCAGCTGGCCGCAGCGCCGCCGGACAAACTCGCGCAGCAGCGCCAGCTGCTGCGGCGACATCAGGCTGCCGGTGAGGGTGCCGTCCCTCTGGCTGCGCAGGGGCAGATAGCGCCCCGGCTGCCCATGCTCCATGGCCTCCAGCACGTCGCGGCTGTCCAGCAGCAGGCCGCTGCGGCGCAGCTGCTTCTGCCGGTCGGATTGCAGCGCCTGCTCGCCGCGCGGGGCCTGGCCGGAGAGCAGCACCTCCCGCGCTGGAAAGTAGAGCACCCCGGCCGGCTGCACCCGGTGCCCGAACACCCGCTCGCCCTGCCCCTCCAGCGCAAACAGATACAGCAGCATCTGCAGGCCCATGCCGTGATACACATCGGCGTAGTCAAAGGATTTCTTGCCGGTTTTATAGTCCACCACGCGCACATAGTCCACCTCGCCGTTCTGCCAGTGATCCACGCGGTCCACCGCGCCCACCAGCTCGCCGGAGACGGTTTCGCCCCGCACGGCCACCGGCGGCATCTGCCCGTCGCGGGCAAAGCGCAGCTCGAAGGCG